>JAEZSU010000257.1 GCA_023421635.1 Actinomycetes bacterium
CGGATAAGCTGGCGGGGCGGGCACGAAGGGGGCTGAGACAGCATCATGGGCGATCTGCGCGGCATCGACATCAACCTCATCGTGGTCTTCGACGCCATCCTCACCGAGCGCAGCCTCACCCGCGCCGGCGAGACGATCGGTCTCACCCAGCCCGCGGTCAGCGGCGCCGTCGCGAAGCTCCGCAAACTCCTCGACGACCCGCTGCTCGTCCGCAACGGGCGCAGCTACGACCTCACCCCGAAGGCACTCGCGCTCCAGCCGATCGTCCGCGAGGCGATGACCGAGGTGGCGCGCACCTTCCAGCTGCGCCCCATGTTCGACCCGCTCACGAGCGACCGCCGCTTCCGGCTGACCGCATCCGACTACGCCCTCTCCGTCATGACCGGGCCGCTGCTGCGCGTGCTGGCGGAGCAGGCGCCGGACGTGTCCATCGAGTTCGGGTCGCTGAACAACATCGGCCCGGTCGACCTGCTGCGCGAGGATGTCGCGATCGCCTCCGCCGCCCACGGCGTGCCAGGCAAACGGCAGTCCCTGTTCTCCGACGCGATGAGCTGCATCGTGCGCTCGGACCACCCGCGGCTCGTCGACGGCGCACTCAGCCTGGACGACCTCGCCACGATCCCGTACGTCCAGGTGGTGCTCGCCGAGCACGTCACGACGTTCTCCGACGACGCGCTCGCTGCGGCGGCCATCCGGCCCACCGTCGCCATGACGGCGCCGGGCTTCCTGCCCGTGCCCTACCTCGTGGCCGACTCCGACATGTTCGCCTTCGTGCCCGCCCGGCTCGCCGACCGCTACCGGGAGCACCTCGGGATCACGATCGCGAAGGTGCCGCTGCAGCTGCCGACCCTCGTCGAGTCGGCCTTCTGGCATCCCTCCCGGCACAACGATCCCGCCCTGCGGTGGCTGCTGGGTGTGCTCCGCACGGTGGCGGAACTCGTCGAGTTCGAGACCGAGGGCGAGCTCGAGCCGCACGGCGTCTGACCCTCGCGATGGCTGGTATCCCGGGCGCCGCTTCACCGGCCGCGCCGCCGTCCCTACCGTGAACCCTGTGCCTGCGCCGCGGGCGGGGGAGGGGACCATGGGGGACGACACCAGGACCGCGGTGGTGACCGGGGGAGCCCGCGGCATCGGCGCCGCGATCGTCGCGCGGCTCCGGGACGCCGGCCTCGCGGTCGCGAGCCTCGACGTCGCCGAGCCACCCGACCCCCGGGACGGGGTGCTCGACCTGCGATGCGACATCACGGACCCGGATGCGGTGCGCGCCGCCGTGGAGCGCATCGGCCGGGAGCTCGCGCCGCCCGCCGTGGTGGTGCACTGCGCCGCGTTCCAGCTCGCATCGCCGTTCGCGGAGCTCGACCCGGCCGACTGGGACCTCACCTTCCGCGTGAACGTCGACGGCGCCTTCCACGTCATCCGCGCGGCGCTTCCGGCGCTCCGGGGAGCACGGCATCCACGGATCGTCGTCATCACCTCGTCGAGCTACTTCACCCCGCCCGCCGGCATGAGCCACTACGTCGCGAGCAAGGGCGCGCTCACCGGACTCGTGCGCGCGCTCGCGACCGAACTCGGTCCCGACGGGATCACCGTCAACGCGGTCGCCCCCGGCCTCACCCGCACCGAGAAGGCGGAGCAGGACGTGCCGGCCGAGCACTTCGCGCTGGTGCGGGACCGGCAGGCCGTGCCACGCACCGGCGAACCCGACGACATCGCCGCCGCGGTGGCGTTCCTCGCGTCACCGGATGCGGCGTTCATCACCGGCCAGACGCTGCTCGTCGACGGCGGAGAAGGCCGGAACTGACGGCGCCGGGCGACCTCATCGCACTCGGCGATGCCAGCCATCACAGCGCCCGCGTTCCCGAACCCCGGCGGTGCTGCTGTGATGAAGTGCTGGCAGAGACGCCAGTACCCGACGAGGCGACGGAGCCGAGCCCTCGGCTTCCCGCCTCCTGACACAGCAGGAGTGTCTCGTGAGATCACAGAAGAAGTTCGCGATCGCGGCCGCAGTGGCCGCCATCGCCCTTTCCCTCACCGCGTGTTCCACCGGTGACGCCACCGAGCCCGACGCGGCAGGTGAGACCACCGAGCTCAGCGCCGAGGCCCAGGCTGCGCTCGACCGTGCCTACGAGGGCATCGGCTCCGACCTTTCCGACCTTCCCGCAGTGACGGTCGAAGAGGGACTCAACTTCTACGTCATGTCCTGCGGCGAGTCGATCCCGACCTGCTCCGCACCCGCGGCCGCCATGGCAGACGCAGCCGAGGCGGCAGGCTGGAACGCCACCGTCGTCGACGGCAAGCTGAACCCCGAGGGCTTCGCCACCGCGATCCGCCAGGCCATCGCCGGCGGCGCGGACGTGCTCGTCCCGGTCGGCATCAGCTGCTCTGCCGCGCAGGCCGCCTTCCAGGAGGCCCGCGACGCCGGCGTGACCATCGTCGGCGGCGGCGGCGTGGACGACTGCTCGCCGCAGCTGTGGGACACCGCACGCCTCTGGCTGAAGGACGCGCCGGTGCCGACGCCGTTCATGGCGATGGGCATGCTGCAGGCCGACTACGTGTTCGGCAAGACCGACGGCGCGCCCAAGACGGTCGTGGTCAACATGACCAGCAACCCGTGGGGCCAGCTGGTCACCGACGCCTACGTCGCCCAGATCGAGGAGCTCGGCAACGGCGAGGTCCTCGAGATCGTCGACATCTCCGACGTGGAGGGTGCTGACGGCACCAAGGACCAGAAGATCGTGAGCGCCCTGCTCGCGAACCCCGAGGCCAACTCGCTCGTCATGCCCACCGACGGCTACCTCGTCGGCGGCCTCGCCGCGGCGATCGACCAGGCCGGCCTCGCCGACAAGCTCGTCGTCGTCGGCGGCTTCGGCTCCGAGGCGGCGATCGACATGATCCGCAACGGCCAGCCCGGCATCACCGCCACGGTCGGCCAGGCGCAGATCTGGGAGTCCTGGGGCTCGGTCGACACGGCCATCCGTGTCCGCGCCGGCGAGGAGCCGCAGTTCATCGGCCAGTCGCTGCAGGTCGTGGACAAGGACCACAACATGCCGAAGTCGGGCCCGTACGACGGCAGCTTGGACTGGAAGTCCAAGATGCTCAAGGCTTGGGGCAAGTGACCCACGCCATGGCGAACCCGGGAGCGGGGGGGGGGGGGGCGCCCCCGCCCCCCCCCCCCCCCCCCCCCC
>JAEZSU010000120.1 GCA_023421635.1 Actinomycetes bacterium
GCGCAGCAGGGCAACTCCGGCGGCGGTGGAGGCGGAGGGGGCGGGAACTCCGGCGGTGGCGCCCCGGTCGCCAGCGGCTGGGCACGGCCCTCGGCCGGCGGCCGCAGCTCCGGCTACGGCTGGCGCACCACCCAGTGCACCCCGAGCTACTGCTCGTCGAGCCTGCACGCCGGCGTCGACCTCGCCCCCGGATGCTGGAGCAACATCTACGCGGCCAGCAGCGGCACCGTCGTCTACTCCGGCTACAACGGCGGCTACGGCAACTACATCAAGATCAACCACGGCGGCGGCATCGGCACGGGGTACGGCCACATCGTCAACGGCGGGCTGTACGTCCGCTCCGGCCAGTGGGTGAACGCCGGGCAGGTCATCGCCGCCGTCGGCAACACCGGCAACTCGTTCGGCTGCCACCTGCACTTCGAGGTCTACGTCAACGGCGGCACCGTCGACCCGGTGCCGTTCATGGCAGCGCGGGGCGTCTCGGTCTGACGCCCGCGGCCCACGCCGGGCCAGCAACGCCGAACCGGCAGCATCCGTGCGAGCCGGCAGTCCAGGGGCCGCCGGGTCGCACGAACACTGCCGGTTCGTGCGTGGGTGTGCTCAGACCGTGCGGGGGGCTTCGCCCTCACCCTGCGTGCGGGTCTGCTCGTCGTGCTCGTCGAAGCGGGTGAACGCCTCGGCGACAAGACGCTCGGCCTCGGCGGCGTCGGCCCACTCGTCGACCTTGACCCACTTGCCGGGCTCGAGGTCCTTGTAGTGCTCGAAGAAGTGCGAGATCTCCTTCTTCGTCCACTCGTCGATGTCGCCCACGTCCTGGATGTGGTCCCAGCGCGGGTCCTTCGCGAGCACGGCCACCACCTTGTCGTCGCCGCCCGCCTCGTCGCTCATCTTGAGCACGCCGACCGGGCGCACCTTCGCCACGATGCCGGGGTGCAGGTCGCGGTCGAGCAGCACGAGCACGTCGAGCGGGTCGCCGTCCTCACCGAGCGTGTTCTCGAAGAACCCGTAGTTCGCGGGGTAGCCGAAGACGGTGTACAGGATGCGGTCGAGGAACACCCGACCGGTACCGTGGTCGACCTCGTACTTCACGCGGCTGCCGCGCGGGATCTCGATGACGGCCTCGTAAGCGCCCATGCGTGTGCTCCTTCTGAAGATGGGAATGCCGCGGACCAGCCTAATGCGGCGGGTACGGTGAAACCCATGCGTCCACCGCTGCATCCCGCCGTCGCCGAGGTGCGCTTGCACGTGCGTGAGGCGCTCGCGGCGCTCGAGGGCGACCGCGTGGTGGTCGCGCTCTCCGGCGGTGCGGACTCCCTCGCGCTCATGGCAGCTGTCGCGTTCGAGGCGCCCGTCCGTGGGATGCGGGCGGTCGCCGTCGTCGTCGACCACGGCCTGCAGGCCGACTCCGCCGCCGTCGCGGTCCGCGCGGCAGACCAGGCGCGGGACCGTGGCATGGACGCCCGCGTGATCCGCGTGGAGGTCGGTGCCGAGGGCGGCCCCGAGGCGGCAGCACGTGAGGCCCGCTACGCGGCGCTGCGCACCGCGGCGACCGAGGAGTGCGCGGCGGCGGTGCTGCTCGCGCACACCCTCGACGACCAGGCCGAGACGGTGCTCCTCGGACTCGCCCGCGGCGCGGGGGCGACGAGCCTGGCCGGTATGGCGCCCGACCGTGCCGACGACGACATGCGATGGATGCGGCCGCTCCTGCGCGTGCGACGTACGGTCACGCACGCGGCGTGCGAGGCCGAAGGGCTCACGCCGTGGCACGACCCGCACAACGACGACCCCCGCTTCGCCCGTGTCCGCGTCCGCAACCGCGTGCTGCCGGTGCTCGAGGCCGAGCTCGGCCCCGGCGTCGCCGCTGCGCTCGCCCGCACCGCCGAGCAGCTGCGGGAGGACGCCGCCGCGTTCGAGGACATGATCGAGGAGACGATCGAGGACATCGTCGAACCGGCCGAGGCGGGCATCGCGATCTCGGTCGCCGCGCTCGCGGCGAACCCGCCGGCGCTCCGTCACCGCATCATCCGGCACGTGGTGGCGAGCGAGTTCCACGCCTCGCTCACCCGTTTCCAGACGCTTGAGGTCGCGCGACTGGTGACCGACTGGCACGGGCAGGGGCCGGTCGACCTCCCCGGCTGCCGCGCGCGCCGCGTCGCCGGCCTCATCGAGATCACCGCATCCTGACCCCGCCCGCCGCGCGAGAAACCGTTTCGGCGACGGGAAACACCGGCGTACGTGGTGTCTCGGCGCCGAAGTGGTTTCTCAGGGAGCGCGATCGGGAAGGCGTACGCTCGAAGCATGCGCGCTGCAGACCTCGCCGACGACCTGACCGATGTGCTCGCCACCGAGGAGCAGATCCTCGCGAAGCTCGACGAGATCGCGGCGCAGGTCGCGAAGGACTACGACGGCAAGGACCTCGTCCTCGTGGGCGTGCTCAAGGGCGCGATCATGGTCATGGCCGACTTCTCCCGCGCGCTGCCGATGCTCGTCCCCATGGACTGGATGGCGGTCTCCTCTTACGGCACCGGCACCCGCTCCAGCGGCGTGGTGCAGATCCGGAAGGACCTCGACACCGACATCCACGACAAGCACGTGCTCATCGTCGAAGACATCATCGACTCCGGCCTGACCCTCAGCTGGCTGCTGGAGAACTTCGAGGCCCGCGGCGCCGCATCCGTCGAGGTGTTCGCCCTGTTCCGCAAGCCCGAGGCTGCCAAGGTGCAGGTCGACTGCAAGTACGTCGGGTTCGACATCCCGAACGAATTCGTCGTCGGCTACGGCCTCGACTACGCCGAGCGGTACCGCAACCTCCGCGACGTGGCCGTGCTCGCGCCGCACGTCTACAGCTGAGGCCGTTTCGTCTCGCTGCGCTCGCTCAACGACCGGGGGGCGCGCTCGCGGGGCGACCGGGTGCCGTTTCGTCTCGCTGCGCTCGCTCAACGACCGGGGGGCGCGCTCGCGGGGCGACCGGGTGCCGTTTCGTCTCGCTGCGCTCGCGGGGCGACCGGGGGGCGCGCTCGCGGGGCGACCGGGGGGATGCTGTACGC
>JAEZSU010000307.1 GCA_023421635.1 Actinomycetes bacterium
GGTTCGAGGAGCTGCCCGAGACGGTCCGCGGCGATTGGGCGGTGGCGTATGCGGCCGACGCCGCGGCCTGGGGCGACGCGCTCGAACGCGTCGCCGCGGACGGGGTCACCGGCCTGGTCACCGCAGCCGAGGTCGCCGGTACCGGTGCCTTCCTGGACACCTCCGCCGAATGCTGGGCGCGCACCATCGCCGGGAACCTCGTCGCGACCGTCGACGCGTGCCGGGTCGTGGCGCGGCGGATGGTCATGCAGGGCACGGGCGGGAGCATCGTGACGGTCGGCTCGACGGCCGGCATCGGGTATGTCGACGGCATTGCCGCGCACGTGCACGCCACCAAGGGCGCGATCGCCGCCCTCACCGCCGCACTCGCGAACGAGCTCGGTGTGCACGGCATCCGGGTCAACTCGGTCGTCCCGGGGATCGTGCCCGGCGCATCGGCACAGCTGCTCGTCGACGCGGTCGGTGAACCGACGCTCGCTGCGAGCGTGCCGCAGCGTCGGCTGACGGATGCGGCCGAGGTCGCCGAGGCCGTCGCCTTCCTGCTCTCCCCGGACGCCTCGATGGTGACCGGCCTGAACCTCCCGGTCGACGGCGGCGCCTCGACCGTGACCGGGCAGCCGCTCGGCGGCTTCCCCGACATCCGCACTCCCGTCGCGCGGAGCGTGTGACGCGCAGCGTCCGCATCCCGCATCCGACACAGTAAGAAAGGCACACCGTGACCACTCCCGATTCGCCCACGATCGTCGTCGCAGGCATGGGCCCCGTCGGCATGACGGCCGCGCTCGCGCTCGCCCGTCGCGGCCACGAGATCATCGTGCTCGAAGCCGGCGCCGACCTGGCGACCGAGTCCCGTGCGTCGACCTTCCACCCGCCGTCCCTGGAGATCCTCGACGAGCTCGGTGTCGTCGACGAGCTCATCGAGATCGGGCTGAAGGCCCCGGGCTTCCAGTACCGCGGGCACAACCGTGAGCTCATCGCCCACCTCGACATGGAGGTGCTGAGCGAGGACACCCGGTTCCCGTTCCGCATCCAGTGCGAGCAGAGCAAGCTCACCCGCATCATCCGCCGGCACCTGGAAGCGATGCCGAACGTCACGCTGCGCTTCGACGCCCCGGTCGCACGCGTCGAGCACGCCACCGACAAGGCCCTCATCTACCTGCCCGGTGACGAGTTCGAGCCGACATACCGTGCCGACTGGCTCATCGCCGCCGACGGCTCCAACTCCACCGTGCGCCGTTCGCTCGGCATCGCGTTCGAGGGCGTCACCTACCCGGAGCGGTTCCTCGTCGCATCCACCACCCACGACTTCTGCGAGGACTTCGAGGACCTCGCCTACGTGAGCTACGTCTACGACCCCGAGGACTGGGGTGTGCTGCTGCGCACCCCGCAGCACTGGCGCGTGTTGTTCCCGATCCAGGATGACGAGTCCGACGAGGCCGCGCGCGACCCCCAGCGCATCGAGCAGCGTCTGCAGGGCGTCATCGCGCTGGACGAGCCGTACCCGGTCATCCACTCGACCATCTACAAGGTGCACCAGCGCCTGGCCCGCACCTTCGGCGAGGGGCGCGTGATGCTCGTCGGTGACGCCGCGCACATCAACAACCCGCTCGGCGGTATGGGCATGAACAGCGGCATCCACGACGCCGCTGCGGCCGTCATGGCGGTCGAGTACGCCCTCGCCGGCGGCGACCCGGTGCGAGCGGTGCAGACGTACGCCAAGGTGCGTCGTGACGCCGCCGCCGTCGATGTGCAGAAGAACACGCAGAAGAACTACGAGGAGATGCGGGAGAAGAACGCCGCCAACCGAGCCGGCCGCCAGGCCGAGATGGCAGCGATCGCGGCCGACCCGGTGCGCCTGCGGACGTACCTTCGCGGCACCTCGATGCTGAACTCCGCCGAGGTGTCCCGTCGACGCATGCGCCGCGGCCTCACCCCGATCGGCCGTCCGGCCGCAGTGAAGCCCGCGGGGGAACGGTTCAGCGACATGATCCGCGACACCACGCTCGGTGCGGACACGGCGCGCTTCGTGCCCGCTGCATCCGTGCCGGCGACGCTCGAGGGTCTGCTCGAACTCGCCGCCACCGCCACGACACCGGTGCTCGTGGAGGCCGCCGAACTGGACGCGACGGCGGACCTCGTCGAGAAGGCCGAACTCGTCGGCATCTCCGGGGTCGTCGTGGCCGACACCGCGGCAGTCGATGCGACGCTGACGGCGGATGCTGTCGCCACCGCGGTCGCCGCCCGTCGTGACGTGCTGGTGCTCGCGGGTGTCGAGGGCGCCGACGAGGAAACCCTCATCACCCGTGGTCGCGCGTTCGTGGCGGCCGGTGCGGATCTGCTGGTCGTGCCGGTGACCGACCTCGGCGCGATCGACCGCCTGCACCGTGCCCTCCCGGAGGTACCGCTCGTGGTGCGCCAGAGCGGCGACCTCGCCGCGCCCGCCGAGCTGTACCTCGCCGGCGTCGGTCTGGTGCTCGCCTCCGCGGCTGCCTGACCTCCTCCATCCGACAACGACGACGAAACGAACAGGAGCACCGTCATGACCAGCCTCACCGCGCCGCGCGCGCAGTTCGGCCTCATCCTCCCGTCCACCAACACCACGGTGGAGGCGGAGTTCGCCTGGATGCGTGCCGAGGGTGTGTCCTGGCACACCGGCCGCATCTACATCCCCGAGCCCGACCTGGTCGACGACGACTCGTTCGTCACCTTCCTGGAGGGTCTGCGCACCGAGATCGGCCGTGCCGTGCGCGACGTGGTCACCGCGAAGGTCGACTACCTCGTCATGGGCATGAGCGCCGAGACGTTCTGGGGCGGGAAGGACGGCGCGACGCAGTTCGAAGAGCACATGGCCGAGCTCTCCGGCGGCATGGGCGTCACCACCGGCGCCGTCGCGGTCGACGAGGCGCTGAAGGTCTACGGCGCGAAGAAGATCGGCGTCATCACCCCCTACCAGCCGGTCGGCGACCAGCAGGTGCGCGAGTTCTTCGAGCAGGTCGGCTATGAGGTCTCCGAGGTGCACGGCTTGAAGTGCGACTCGGCCACCTCCATCGCCGACGTCACGCCCGAGCAGCTGCGCGAGGCGTTCCTGCGGGTGGACCGCGACGACGTGGACGTGCTCGTCCAGGCCGGCACGAACATGGCGTGCGCGAAGTTCGCCGCCGAGTTCGAGCAGGAGATCGGCAAGCCCGTCATCGCGATCAACACCGCGACCGTGTGGCACGCGTACCGCACGAACGGCATCGACGACAAGATCCAGGGCTTCGGCTCGCTGCTGGCCGAGCACTGAGCCGGGAAGGGACCGCCATGTTCAATCACATCGGGATGCTGACGCTCACCGAGACCGCGACCGCCGGCGACCGCGCCGCGATCGCGACCGGGCTCACCGGCCTGGTCGGGCAGATCGACGGCCTGGTCTCCGCCAAGGTCGCCACCGACCTGGGCCTCACCGAGGGGAACGCCGGGGTCGTGTTCATCCTCGAGTTCGCGTCCGAACAGGCGTGGCGCGAGTACGGCGCCCATCCGGCACACAAGGCCGTCATCGCCTCCGCGATCGCACCCGTGCTGCAGGCGAAGGCCTTCATCCAGGCCGACGGGTTCGTCGAGGCGCGCGCGTGAACGAGGCCGCCCGTGCCGACTACGCCGAGGCCGGGCAGCAGGGTGTCCTGCAGCCCGG
>JAEZSU010000328.1 GCA_023421635.1 Actinomycetes bacterium
GCCAGGACCCGCAGCTCGTGGGCCGTGCCGAGCCGTCCGGCGCGTTCGAGCGTCGGGTCGTCGGGGTCGGGGACGGCGTCGATCCGGCCGAGCTTCGCGTCGATCGCGCGCATCCACGCGAACTCGCACTCGGCGGCCGCCTTCAGGTCGCTCGCGCTCCACACCACCCGTGCGTCCCGCGTCGCCGTCGCCTCGATGTACCGCATGCATCCCCTTTCCCCCCGACCCTACCGACCGCCTCCGACAGCGCTCCGTGCGGGCGGACCGCGCGGGCTCCCGGCCGGGGTGCAAGACTGAGGGGGTGAGCGAGCTCCCGTTCGACAGTGTCTACCGCCACGGGTTCGCGCGCGTCGCCGCGTGCACCGTCCCGATCCGCGTCGCCGACCCCGCCGCCAACGCGGCGTCGGTGCTGGCCGAGGCGCGCCTGTGCGACGCCGACGGCGTCGCGGTCGCGCTCTTCCCCGAGCTGTGCCTGTCGGGGTACGCGATCGAGGACCTCGTCCTCCAGGACGCCCTGCTCGATGCGGTCGAGGAGGCGGTGGAGCAGCTCGTCGCCGCATCCGTGGACCTCATGCCGATGCTCGTCGTCGGGGCGCCGCTGCGCCACCGCAACCGCGTCTACAACTGCGCGGTGGTCATCCACCGGGGCGAACTGCTGGGCGTCGCGCCCAAGGCGTACCTGCCGACCTACCGCGAGTTCTACGAGCGCCGCTGGTACGCACCGGGTGACGACATCCGCGGCGAGGACATCCGGGTCGGCGCCACGTATGCGCCCTTCGGCACCGATCTGCTGTTCGAGGCACTCGATGTGCCTGGCCTCGTCGTCCACGCCGAGGTGTGCGAGGACATGTGGGTGCCGATCCCGCCGTCCGCCGAGGCGGCGCTCGCGGGCGCCACGGTGCTCCTGAACCTCAGCGGCAGCCCCATCACGATCGGGCGCGCCGACGACCGGCATCTGCTCGCGAAGTCGCAGTCGCTTCGTGGCCTCGCCGCCTACGCGTACGCCGCCGGCGGCACCGGCGAGTCCACGAACGACGTGTCGTGGGACGGGCAGACCATGATCTACGAGACCGGCAGGCTGCTCGCCGAGACCGAACGGTTCCCGGACGGGCCCCGGCGCAGCCTCGCCGACGTCGACCTCGATCTGCTGCGGCAGGAACGCCTGCGGCAGGGCACCTTCGACGACAACCGGCGCACCCACGCGGCCCGCACGGACGCGTTCCGCACCGTGCACTTCCGGGTCGACCCGCCCGCCCGCGACGTGGGGCTCGCCCGGGCGCTCGACCGGTTCCCGTTCGTCCCGGACGACCCCGCGCGGCTCGCGCAGGACTGCTACGAGGCCTTCAACATCCAGGTGTCGGGGCTGGAGCAGCGCCTGCGCGCCATCGGGCAGCCGAAGCCGGTCATCGGCGTCTCCGGGGGTCTCGACTCCACGCACGCGCTCCTCGTGGTCGCGCGGGCGATGGACCGGATGGGCCGCCCGCGCAGCGACATCCTCGCCTACACGATGCCCGGCTTCGCGACGAGCGACCACACCCGCTCGAACGCGGTCGCCCTCGCCGAGGCGGTGGGCGCCACGATCGAGACGATCGACGTGCGCCCGGCGGCGACGGAGCTCCTGCGCGGCATCGACCACCCCGCCGCATCCGGCGAGAAGGTGTACGACGTCACCTTCGAGAACGTGCAGGCCGGGGTTCGCACCGACTTCCTCTTCCGGCTGGCGAACCGCCACGGCGGCATCGTCATCGGCACCTCCGATCTGTCGGAGCTCGCGCTCGGCTGGGCCACGTACGGCGTGGGCGACCAGATGAGCCACTACGCCGTGAACGCGGGCGTGCCGAAGACCCTCATCCAGCATGTGATCCGCTGGGTCATCGCGGCCGGGGAGGGCGTGGACGCCCGCACCGCGGCGGTGCTGCAGTCGGTGCTCGACACCGAGATCAGCCCGGAGCTCGTCCCCGCGGACGAGGACGGCAAGGTGCAGTCCACGCAGGACACGATCGGGCCGTACGCGCTCCACGACTTCACGCTCGCGCACGTGCTGCGGTACGGCTTCCGCCCGTCGAAGATCGCGTTCCTGGCGACCCGCGCCTGGGCGGATCCGGATGCGGGCACCTGGCCCGCGGGCTTCCCCGACGACGAGCGCTACGCGTTCGACGAGGAGACGGTGGTGCGCTGGCTGAAGGTGTTCCTGCGCCGGTACTTCGCGTTCGCGCAGTTCAAGCGGAGCGCGCTGCCCAACGGCCCCAAGGTGGCCGCCGCCGGTTCCCTCTCGCCGCGCGGCGACTGGCGCGCCCCGAGCGACGGCAACGCCACCGCGTGGCTCGCGGAGTTGGACGCCGCGCTGCCGCAGTACGCCGGTTGACGCGCGTCAGCCTACGTGGGCGTAGGCGAGCGTGATGACGAAGGCGTTCCGCGACAGGTCGACGATCCGGTAGTGGATGGGACGGTCCGGCACCCACCCGTGGTGGCCGTCGAGCAGCACGGTCTCCGGGCGCACCTGCCGACCCCGGCCGTCGGCGGCGAGCACCGCCTGCACCCGCGCCCAGTGCTCCAGGTATTGGTGGTCGCTCGTGCCCGGCCACATGTGCGAGTGCGCGCGGATCGCGGCGAGCGCGGCCGCATCCGGCAGCGGATCGCGCAGGTCGACCCCCATCTGGATCTCGGGGCCCGCCACCGCGACGACGGTCGCGGCGCGGAAGCTCACGTCGCGGATATGCAGCGGCGGCTGCCGTCCCTCGACCGTCGGGATGAGATGCGTGTGGTGGCCGTACACGGTGGGCAGCTCGCGCTCCACCTTCACGGCGGCGGGGTCGACCCGCAGCCGGGCGCCCACGATCTCCCGCGCCAGGATGCGCTTGCGGTCGTGCTCGGGCAGGCGCGGGTCCCAGCCGAGACGGGCGTCGATGCCTTCCGGGGCATTCAGTGCGATCGAGTCCACCGTCATCTCCTTCGGCACCGGAAGGCGCCCACCTTCAGCGTACGTCCGGTGGCGAGCGCCGGAATCCACGCTACGCACGACGACCGGCGGCCCCCAGGGCCGAAGGATGCGGCAGAGTGGGGGTGGCAGCTTCACCGTGGAAGGAAACCCCATGACCCGCATCGGACGCAGTGACCTCGACGTCTTCCCGCTCTCGCTCGGGGGCAACGTCTTCGGCTGGACGGCCGACCGGGACGCCTCCTTCGAGATCCTGGACGCCTTCCACGCCGGCGGCGGCAACTTCATCGACACCGCGGACTCGTACAGCGCCTGGGTGCCGGGCCACAGCGGGGGCGAGAGCGAGCGGATCATCGGCGAATGGCTCGCCTCCCGGAAGCCGCGCAACATGGTCGTCGCGACCAAGGTGAGCAAGCATCCGGAGTTCCAGGGACTCGCACCGGCCAACGTCCGCGCGGCGGCGGAGGCCTCGCTGCAGCGCCTCGGTGTCGACACGATCGACCTGTACTACGCCCACTACGACGACCCGGACGTGCCCATCGAGGAGATCGTCGGCGGGTTCGGGGACCTGGTCACGGACGGGCTGGTGCGCTACACGGCCGTGTCGAACGTGACGGCCGACCGCATCCGCTCCTGGATCTCGCTCGCGCAGGCGGGCGGCAGCGATCTGCCGGTGGCCATCCAGCCCCACTACAACCTCATGCACCGCAACGACGTCGAGGAGCACATCCTCCCCCTCGCCGAGGAGCACGACCTCGCGATCATCCCCTACTACGCGCTGGCGTCGGGGTTCCTGACCGGCAAGTACCGGTCGACCGACACCGCCGGGCAGTCCTCCCCCCGCGCGAAGGGCGCGGCGAAGTACGCGACCCCGCAGGGACTGGCCGTGATCGACGCGCTCGAGCGCATCGGCGACGCGCACGGCGTCTCGATCGCCGCGACCGCGCTCGGGTGGTTGCGGGCCCAGCCCGCCGTGGTCGCCCCCATCGCGAGCGCGTCCCGCGTCGAGCAGGTGCAGGATCTGCTGGACGGCGCACGCCTGCAGCTCACGGTCGACGAGATCGCCGAGCTCGACCGCATCTCCGCCTGGACGCCGCCCGCCTGAGCGCCGACTACGCTCGAAGGGTGAGCTTTCCCACCAACGACGACGACAAGAAGCCGTCGCCCGCACGGATCGGCATCTGGCTGGTCGTGGGCGGGATCGGCGTGTTCATGCTGCTCTCGGGCATCATCGGCATCGTGACCGGAGGGAACTGAGGTGCGCCTGCTGGTGGCTGCGCTGCCGTCGGAGATCACGGCGTTCCCGGCGGAGCTCGACGGGTTCGACATCCTCGTCACCGGGCTGGGGAAGCTGCAGGCCGCGGTCGGCCTCGATGAGGCACTGCGCACCCGCGACTACGAGGAGATCGTGGTCGTCGGCACCGCCGGGCTGCTCTCGCCCGAGCTCGAGGGCGACGTGCACGAGGTGACGGCGGCGCTGCAGCACGACGTCGCCGATCTGGACGGCGTGGTCGGCAGGCACGTGGCGCTGCCCGAGCGTGCGGGCGGCGGCGAGGGCGTCGTGATCGCCACCGGCGACCGGTTCATCGACGACGCGGATGCGGCGGCGCACATCCGCTCGCTCGGGGCGAGCCTGGTCGACATGGAGACGTACGCGTACTTCTGGGTGGCCGAACGCCGGGGCGTCCCCATCCGCGTCTTCAAGGCCGTGTCCGACAACGCCCAGGACGGCGCGACGACCCTGTGGGACGACGTGGTGAGCACGTGCAGCCAGTGGCTGCGCGACCGCATCCGCCTCGAATACGGCGTCTGACTCAGTCCGCCGACGTCGCCTGCCGGCTGGAGCGCCTGCGGGCGGACAGGTCGACGACCGCGACCACGAAGGCCACGGCGAGGAACAGCGCGACGGTGATCATGCCGTAGCCGTACGCGTCGTGGAACACCACGGACTCGGGATGCCCGCTGCCTTCCTCACGGAAGATCGTGGCGTAGAACAGCGCCAGGGCGATGGCGGTGCCGACGGCCGTCCCCACCCGCTGCCCGAGCTGGCCGACGGAGCCGGCGATCCCGCCCTGGGTGACGGGGATGTCGGCGAGGGTGAGCGTCTGGTTCGGAGAGATGACGAGACCGCCGCCGAACCCGCCGATCGCCATCACCGCGGCCATGACGTACAGCGTGGCCTCGTCGGAGACGAACAGCGCGGTGACGACCAGCCCGATCGTGCACAGCAGCATGAGCGCCAGGCCCCACACCACGACCCGCCGCCCGAAGGTGGACACGAGACGACCGCCCACCCACGAGCCGATCGCGCTCATGAGCGCGAAGCCGATGCCGACCATGCCCGCGAAGAGCGCCTGGATACCCAGGCCGCTCTGCAGGTACAGCGTCGTCAGCAGGAAGAGCGACGGCGCGGCGGCGAAGTACGCCACCTGCAGCAGCGTGCCGTTCCGGTACGACGAGATGCCGAACAGCCCGAACGGGA
Source organism: Actinomycetes bacterium (assembly GCA_023421635.1). Lineage (GTDB taxonomy): Bacteria > Actinomycetota > Actinomycetes > Actinomycetales > Microbacteriaceae > Microbacterium. The sequence continues at coordinate 5,421 of JAEZSU010000328.1, forward strand.
TGAGCGGGCTCCGGCCCGTCGCGGCGTAGCGCCGCTCCCAGGCGAAGAACCCGGCGGCGAACAGCACGAACGCGACGAGCAGCCACCATCGCTTCGGGTCGTCATCCGGCGACCCGGTGGTGAACAGGAACGGGACGAGGAGCGCCACCACGGTGAGCGCGAACAGCACCAGCCCGACGGGGTCCAGCTGCAGCTTGCGCGAGGACCGGGTGCGGGTGGACGGCAGCATCCAGATGGCGAGCGCGATGACCACGAGCCCGAGCGGCAGGTTCATCCAGAACGTCCACCGCCAGCCGTCCTCCGGGCCGCCGAGAGCGATGAGGAGACCGCCGAGGGTCGGGCCGAATGCGGTCGCGATCCCGATCGTCGCGCCGAACAGGCCGAACGCGCGTGCGCGCTCCTTGCCCTGGAACAGCTGCTGGATGAGGCCGAGCACCTGCGGCATCTGGATGCCGGCGGCCACGCCCTGCACGAGCCGTGCGATGAGGAGGACCTCGATGCTCGGCGCCAGCGCGCACGCCGCGCTCGCGAGGGTGAACAGCGACAGCCCGATGAGGAACAGCGCCCGGCGGGATCGCTGGTCGCCGAGCCGCCCCATCGGGACGAGGAACAGACCGAAGGTGAGCACGTAGCCCGACACGATGAGCTGCAGTTCGGTGGATCCCGCGCCGAACGCGGTCTCGATGGAGGGCAGCGCGACGTTGACCTTCGAGAGGTCGAGGATCGTGATGGCCGCGACCGCGACGCAGACGGCGAACGCGTGCCAGCGCCGGCGGGAGCTCAGCTGGATGTCACGCGTGACGGGGGCGGGCCCGGTGGTGGGTCCCTGGGCGAGGTCGCCGTCAGTCACGCGATCCTCGGAAGAGCCCGCGCAGCACGAAGAACACGATCACCGCGACGACCGCGACGATGATGACCTTGAACACCACCTGGAGCAGGGAGAACAGCACACTCACCAGGAACCATGCGATGACGATCGCAGCGATCACGCCCAGCACGGTCCATACGGTGTTCTTCGTCACGCACCCAGCCTAGGTGCGCGGGGGGCCGACGCGGGTCAGACCGTGACGACGGACTCCTGCACGATGACGCTCGGCCCCTGACCTGTCGCGGTCACGTGCACCCGGGCGGTGAGCTGCTCCTGCATGGCCTCGACGTGGCTGATGACCCCGACCGCCCGCCCGCCGGCCCGCAACTGGTCGAGCGTGCGCATGGCGAGCTCGAGCGTCTCCGCATCCAGCGACCCGAAGCCCTCGTCGATGAACAGGGTGTCCAGGCGGATGCCGCCGGCCTTGGCGGTGACGACCTCCGCGAGGCCGAGCGCGAGGGCGAGCGAGGCGAGGAAGGTCTCGCCGCCGGAGAGGGACTGCGGCGGTCGGGCACGACCGGTGTGGGCGTCGAGCACCTCGATCCCGAGCCCCGACGCGCCGCCGCGGGCCGCGCGGGCGTCGGTGTGCAGCAGCGTGTACCTGCCTGAGGACATCTCGGCCAGCCGGACGTTCGCGGCGGCCACGATCTCTTCGAGCTCGGCGGCGAGGACGAACGTCTCGAGGTCCATCTTCATGGTGTTCGGCACACGGCCCGCCACGGTGTCCGCCAGCCGGCGGATGGCGTCCGCCTCGGCGGTCTGGGATGCGACGGCGGCGTGCGCGGTGTCGACCTGCTCGAGCAGGTCTGCGAGC
>JAEZSU010000339.1 GCA_023421635.1 Actinomycetes bacterium
TCGCGGCTGCGGGCGGCGCGACGGCACCGGTCGCGCCTCGCTCTGCGCCGCGGAAGGCGAGCAAGGGCGCCAAGGCGACCACCGAGACCGCCCACCGCATCGTGATCACGAGCGGCCCCAAGAGCGGACTCCAGCTGCCGCTCGGCACCGAACCGCTCACCATCGGCCGGTCGAGCGAGTCGGGCCTCGTCATCCGCGACGACTACACCTCCAGCCACCATGCCCGCCTCATGCTGTGGGGCGACCAGTGGATGCTGCAGGACCTCGACTCGACCAACGGCACCTGGCACGACGGCGAGCGCGTCTCCGCCCCCGTGCCGATCGTGCTCGGCGCCCCCATCAAGGTCGGCGCGACGACCTTCGAGCTGCAGGGCTGACGGGCGGCGGATGGTCTTCCAAGGCTCGAGCACGGCGCTCTCGCACACCGGGAAGGTGCGCTCGAACAACCAGGACTCCGGCTACGCCGGGTCCAACCTGTTCGTCGTCGCCGACGGCATGGGCGGGCACGCCGGCGGCGACGTCGCGTCGAGTCTCGCGATCGCCCGCATCGAGGACCTGGACCGCCCGTTCGCCTCGACGAGCGATGCCGAACGGGCCCTGCGCCAGGCCATCACCGACACCGCGACCGACATCATCGACACGGTCCGCACCCGCCCCGAACTCGCCGGGATGGGCACCACGGTCAGCGCACTGCTCATGGTCGACGACTACGCGGTCATCGCCCATATCGGCGACTCGCGCATCTACCTGTACCGCGACGGCGCGCTCACCCAGATCACCACGGACCACACGTTCGTGCAGCGGCTCGTCGACTCCGGCCGCATCACGCCCGAGGAGGCGCGCTACCACCCCCGCCGGTCGGTGCTCATGCGCGTGCTCGGCGACATGGACCCCGATCCCGAGGTCGACACGTTCATCATGCCGACGCTGCCGGGCGACCGGTGGCTGCTGTGCTCCGACGGCCTGAGCGGCGTCATCGACGACCCGCACACCGCGAAGGCGCTCGCGGCCGGCAACGCCCCGGCCAGGACGGCGGACCACCTCCTCAAGCAGACCCTGGATGCGGGCGCACCCGACAACGTGACGATCGTGATCGTCGACGTCGGCGGCCACCACCCGGTGTTCTCGGGCACCCCGGCGATCGTCGGGTCCGCATCGACGCCGAGCGGGATCGAGGTGCCCGCCGCGCGTCCCGGCCGGTCGTGGCTGCATCCGAACCGGCAGGCGGCCAACGAGCCGACCCACTTCGAACCCGCCCCGGAGTTCCTGGAGGAGCTCATCGAGGAGGACCGGCGACGCGCCCGCCGCCGCCGGATCGCCTGGATCGTCGGGTTCGTCATCGTGCTCGCCGCCATCGCCGGCGCCCTGTTCGCCGGCTACAGCTGGACGCAGACGCGGTACTTCGTCGGTGCCGACGAGGACAGCGTCGTGATCTACCAGGGCGTGCAGCAGAACATCGGCCCCATCGCGCTGTCGACGCCCTACGAGGACACCGGCATCCTCCTCGCCGACCTGACCCCGTTCGACCGCCTCACCGTGGAGAACACGATCTCGGCGCGTTCGCTCGCCGACGCCGAGGCGATCGTGCAGCGACTGATCCCGACGGAGGCGATCGAATGACCGGCACGTCGGCCCCCGCCGTCTCGCCCGACACCGCGGTGGTGCGCGCGCTCAAGCGCATCCGCATGCCGCAGAAGCAGCGGAACCGCGAACTGGCGCTGCTGCTGTTCGCCCTCCTGATCAGCGGCGCGGCGGTCGCGCTGGTGCAGCTGGGCGTGCTCGACACGATCGAGCCGAGCTTCCTGTACTACCTGGGCGTCCTGGCCGTGCTCGCCATCGCCCTGCACGTCGTACTGCGGTTCGTCGCCCGGGACGCGGACCCGTTCGTGCTGCCGATCGGGACGCTGCTCACCGGGCTCGGGCTCGCCATGATCTACCGCATCGACCTCGGCGACGAGGCGTCCGGCTGGTCCGCCGCCTCCACCCGGCAGCTGGCCTGGGCGGCGATCGCGTACGCCCTCGCGATCGCGGTCGTGCTGGCGCTGCGCAACTACCGCATCCTGTTCCGGTACACGTACGTCTCCGGGTTCGTCGGGGTGCTGCTGCTCCTGCTGCCGATCGTGCCGGGGCTCGGTTCCGACGCGAACGCCGACGTCTGGGTCTCGCTCGGGTTCTTCTCGTTCCAGCCGGGAGAGCTGGCGAAGATCGCCCTCGCGATCTTCTTCGCCGGCTACCTCGTGCGCACGAGGGAGAGCCTCACCTCGGTCGGCACGCGCTTCCTCGGCATCACCTGGCCGCGCGCCCGTGAACTCGGCCCCATCCTCGTCATCTGGCTGGTCTCGCTCGGGATCATCGTGCTGCAGCGCGACCTCGGCACGGGCCTGCTCATCTTCGGCATGTTCGTCGCCATGCTCTACGTCGCGACCGGCAAGACGAGCTGGGTGCTGCTCGGTGTGGTCCTGGCAGCCGCCGGCGCGTTCGCGGCATCCCGGGTGCTGCCGTACGTCGGCGCGCGGTTCACCAACTGGCTGGACGCGTTCAACCCGGCGCTCATGGACAACAGCAGCTACCAGCTGGTGCAGGGGATCTTCGGCCTCGCCCACGGCGGGCTGATCGGCACCGGGCTGGGCCAGGGCCGCCCGGGACTCACCCCGCTGGCGCAGAGCGACTACATCGTGCCGAGCCTCGGCGAGGAGCTCGGGCTGGTCGGGGTGTTCGCCATCCTCTGCCTGTACATGGTCTTCACCAGCCGCGGCATCCGCATCGGCGTCGCCGGGCAGGACGACTTCGGCAAGCTCCTCGCCACCGGCATGGCCTTCACCATCGCACTGCAGGTGTTCATCATGGTCGGCGGCGTCACCCGGGTGATCCCGCTCACCGGCCTCACCACCCCCTTCCTCGCGGCCGGCGGCTCGTCGCTCGTCGCGAACTGGATCATCGTCGCGCTGCTGCTGCGCATCTCCGACTCCGTGCGCAACCAGCCCAGGGTGGTGATCGGATGACCCGGCAGCTGAAGCGGCTGAGCCTGCTCATGCTCGTGATGTTCCTCGCCCTGTTCGTCTCCACGAGCTGGATCCAGGTGATCCAGGCCGACACCCTCGCCGCGAACAGCGCCAACAAGCGCACGCTCTACGACTCGTACGAGGTCCAGCGCGGCGCGATCATCGCGAGCGGTGTCGCCATCGCCACCTCCGTGCCCTCCGGCGACCTGTACTCGTGGCAGCGGGTGTACACGGATGCCGACATGTGGGCTCCCGTGACCGGGTACATCAACCCGGTGCTCGGGTCTGCGACCGGTATCGAACAGGCGATGAACCGGGAGCTCTCCGGCACGGGAAGCTCGCAGTTCCTCTCGCGGGTGGAGCAGATCTTCACCGGCCAGTCCCCCAAGGGCTCCAACGTGTCGCTGTCGCTCGACGCGAACGTGCAACGCGCCGCCTACGACGCGCTCGGCGAGCTGGAGGGCGCCGTCATCGCGATCGAGCCGGCCACCGGCCGCATCCTCGCGATGGTCACGAGCCCCAGCTACGACACGAACCTGCTCGCCTCGCACGACACGGCGGCCGTGGCGGCGACCTACGACGCGCTCGTGGCGAACGCGACGCACCCGTTGTACAACCGGGCGATCGCGGGCAACCTCAACCCGCCGGGCTCCACGTTCAAGCTCATCACCGTGTCGGCTGCGCTGGCATCGGGCCAGTACACGCCAGACTCGCAGTTCCCGAACCCGGCCGAGTACACCCTCCCGGGCACGAGCACCAGCATCCGGAACGCCGGGGGCGGCACCTGCGGCCCAGGCGAGACGGTCTCGATCGCCGACGCGCTGCGGCTCAGCTGCAACATCCCGATGGCGGAGCTCGCAGCGCAGCTCGGCGACACCGCGATCCGCGAGGAGGCGGAGAAGTACGGTTTCAATCTGTCGTTCTCGCTCCCGCTGGAATCCACCCCCTCCAGCTACCCGCGCGCGCTCGACGACGCGCAGACGGCGCTCACCGGCTTCGGGCAGGGGCAGGTCACGGCGACCCCGCTGCAGATGGCGATGGTCTCCGCCGGGATCGCGAACGGCGGCGTGGTGATGAACCCGCGCATGGTCGACCAGGTCATCGGCGCCGACCTCTCGGTGCAGCAGACCTTCGAGAGCACCGAGTTCGCACGAGCACTGGACGAGGGGCTGAACGCCGAGATGGTTCGGATGATGGTCGCCAATGTCAGTGACGGCGCGGCCTCGAATGCAAGAATGGACGGCGTCGAGGTTGCGGGGAAGACCGGCACCGCGGAGAACGGCGATGGCAGGCCGTACTCTCTGTGGTTCACCGGGTTCGCCCCCGCCGACGATCCGCAAGTCGCCGTCGCGGTCGTTGTCGAGAACGGCGGGGGTCAGGGTCAGTCGGGCAGCGGGAACACCATCGCCGCTCCGATAGCGAAAAAGGTCATGGAGGCGGTGCTGGGACGATGAGACCGACGCAAGGTGCGACATTCGGCGGCCGGTACGAGCTCGACTCGCGGATCGCGATCGGCGGGATGGGCGAGGTGTGGGAGGCGACCGACCACGTCATCGGCCGGACCGTGGCGATCAAGATCCTCAAGGACGAGTACATGGGGGACCCCGGGTTCCTCGAGCGCTTCCGCGCCGAGGCCCGGCACGCGGCGCTCGTGAACCACGAAGGGATCGCCAGCGTCTTCGACTACGGCGAGGAGAACGGTTCCGCCTTCCTGGTCATGGAGCTCGTCCCGGGCGAGGCGCTGTCCACCGTGCTCGAGCGTGAGGGGTCGCTGTCGACCGACAAGACGCTCGACATCGTCGCCCAGACCGCGTCCGCACTGCAGGCCGCGCACGCGGCGGGACTCGTACACCGCGACATCAAGCCGGGAAACCTCCTCATCACGCCCGACGGGCGGGTGAAGATCACCGACTTCGGCATCGCACGTATCGCCGACCAGGTGCCGCTGACCGCGACCGGCCAGGTCATGGGCACGGTGCAGTACCTGTCGCCGGAGCAGGCGTCGGGCCACCCCGCATCCCCGTCCACCGACATCTATTCGCTCGGCATCGTGGCCTACGAATGCCTGGCGGGCAAGCGCCCGTTCACCGGCGAATCGCAGGTCGCGATCGCCATGGCGCAGATCAACGAGCAGCCGCCGCCGCTGCCGCCGACCGTGGCGGAGCCGGTGCGCAACTTCGTGTTCGCGATGATCGCCAAGAAGCCCGAGGACCGTCCGGCATCCGCCGCCACGGTGGCTCGCGCCGCGAACGCGCTGCGTCGTGGCGACGTCGCCGCCGCAGCCGCAGCCGTCCCCGCGATCGCGGCCGGCCTCGCGCCCGACGACGCCACCGCGCTGCTCGGGGT
>JAEZSU010000341.1 GCA_023421635.1 Actinomycetes bacterium
ACGGGCTACTCCGACCTCAAGGAGTTCCAGCGCGTCGAGGTCGTCGTCGCGCCGTACGGGTCGTGAGCAGCGAGCCGACCGCATCCGGAGCACCCGGCCCCGCGGACCCGGACGTCTTCCCGCCCACGCTGCGGGAGGTGATGCTCCGCCCGTGGTGGCTCGGCATGCTCGCGCTGTGCCTGATCGTCGCCGGCGTGTTCGCCTGGCTCGGGCAGTGGCAGCTCTCCCGCGCCGTCGTGACCGAGCAGGTCGAGGCCGGCTCCAGCGAGGTCGTCGTGCCGATCGACGATGTCGTGGCGCCGGGGGCGTACCTGACGGACCCCCTCGTCGGGCAGCGGGTCGAGGTGCGCGGACGGTTCGTGCCGGGCGACTTCCTCGTCGTCTCGTCGCGGTACAACGACGGCGAGCAGGGCTACTGGGTGACCGCGCAGCTGCGCCGTGACGACACCGCGGACCCCACCTCGGTCGCGGTCGCGCTCGGCTGGGCGCCGACGGAACAGGATGCGGCGGCCGCCGTGGCGGAGCTCGACGCGCTCGTCGCCGAGGATCCCGACGCGGTCGTCGAGCTGACCGGCCGGCTCATCTCCGACGAGGGTCCCGGTGTCCCGGACCCCGAGCATCCGACCGAGATCACGCGCATGTCGCCCGCCGCGCTCCTCGGGCGCTGGCACGACGTCGCCGGCCTCGACGTGTACCGTCCCTACCTCGTGAGCGACGCCTCGTTCGCCGGCCTCGACGAGATCTCCTCGCCCGCCCCGCAGCCGGCCGCCGGGGTCAACTGGCTCAACATCTTCTACGCCGCCGAATGGGTGGTCTTCGCCGGGTTCGCGTTCTACCTCTGGTACCGGCTCGCGAAGGACGCCTGGGAGAAGGAGCTCGAGGAACTCGAGGGGCCGGAGGAGGCCTGACCGGTGCGCGCCGTCCGGCGGGAGCGTCCAGGCGCCGCGGGTAGGATGGAGTCCATGCCGCAACCCAAACTCGCCTCGTTCCCGGCGATCCGCGGTGCGCTGACGTTCTACCAGGTGTGCTCCATCATCACCGGCACGATGCTCCTGCTGCTCGTCGCCGAGATGGTGATCAAGTACGCCTTCCACCTCGAGCTGTTCGCCGGCGGGTCCGGCGGGCTGCTGTGGTGGGCCGAGGTCACCGCGCTCGGCGAGTCCACCGGCGACGGGTTCAACATCTCGATGTTCATCCTCATCGCGCACGGGTGGTTCTACGTCGTCTACCTGTTCTCCTGCTTCCGGGTGTGGAGTCTCATGCGCTGGCCGTTCCTGCAGTTCATCCTGCTCGCGCTCGGCGGCGTCATCCCCTTCCTGTCCTTCTTCCTCGAAGCGAGCACCGGCCGCCGCGTGCGCGCCTACCTCGCGGAGCGCGAAGCCGCCGCGTCGCCACCCGTCGCAGCCGCCTCCGACCCCTCCTGACCCGTCCCACAGAGAGCATCCGGTGACAGAGCAGACCGAAACCTCCCAGCGACCCGTCCTCGTGGTCGACTTCGGCGCGCAGTACGCGCAGCTGATCGCGCGCCGCGTCCGCGAAGCGGGCGTCTACAGCGAGATCGTCCCGCACACCGCGTCCGCGGCCGAGATCGCCGCGCGCAACCCCGTCGGCCTCATCCTCTCCGGCGGCCCGTCGTCGGTGTACGAGCCAGGCGCGCCCACCCTCGACGAGAAGGTCTTCGACCTGGGTGTGCCGACCCTCGGCATCTGCTACGGCTTCCAGGTCATGGCGCAGGCGCTCGGCGGCCAGGTCGCGAACACCGGCCTGCGCGAGTACGGCGCGACCGACGCGACCGTCGTGACGGAGGGGACGCTCCTGGCCGGGCAGCCCGCCGAGCAGAACGTCTGGATGAGCCACGGCGACCAGGTGCAGACCGCGCCCGACGGCTTCGAGGTGCTCGCCCGCACGGCGGCGACCCCGGTCGCCGCGTTCGCGAACGACACCCGGAAGTTCTACGGCGTGCAGTGGCATCCCGAGGTCAAGCACTCCGACCACGGCCAGCGGGTCATCGAGAACTTCCTGCACAAGGCCGCGGGCCTTCCCTCGGACTGGAACAGCGGCAACGTCATCGCCGAGCAGGTCGAGCGCATCCGCGCCCAGATCGGCACCGGCCGCGTGCTCTCGGCGCTCTCCGGCGGCGTCGACTCCGCCGTGTCCTCCGCAGTCGTGCACGAGGCCGTGGGCGACCAGCTGACCGCCGTGTTCATCGATCACGGGCTGCTGCGCAAGGGCGAGCGCGAACAGGTGGAGAACGACTACGTCGCCTCCACCGGTGTGCGCCTCATCACGGTCGATGCGCGGGAGACGTTCCTGAACGCTCTCGCCGGCGTCAGCGACCCCGAGCAGAAGCGCAAGATCATCGGGCGCGAGTTCATCCGCGCCTTCGAGAAGGTGCAACAGGAGCTCATCGCCGAGGCCGCCGCCGAGGGCGACCCGATCCGCTTCCTCGTGCAGGGCACGCTCTACCCCGACGTCGTCGAGTCCGGCGGCGGGGCCGGCACCGCCAACATCAAGAGCCACCACAACGTCGGCGGCCTGCCCGAGGACCTGCAGTTCGAACTCGTCGAGCCGCTGCGGACCCTCTTCAAGGACGAGGTGCGTGCCATCGGCCGCGAGCTCGGCCTTCCCGAGGAGATCGTCGCGCGCCAGCCGTTCCCGGGCCCCGGTCTCGGCATCCGCATCGTCGGCGAGGTCACCGCGGACCGGCTCGAGATCCTGCGCGACGCCGACGCGATCGCGCGGGCCGAGCTCACCAAGGCGGGCCTGGACACCGAGATCTGGCAGTGCCCGGTGGTGCTCCTGGCAGACGTCCGCTCGGTGGGCGTGCAGGGCGACGGCCGCACCTACGGCCACCCGATCGTGCTGCGGCCGATCTCCAGCGAGGACGCCATGACGGCCGACTGGACGCGCCTGCCGTACGACGTGCTCTCCAAGATCTCCAACCGCATCACGAACGAGGTCCGCGACGTCAACCGCGTCGTCCTCGACGTGACCTCCAAGCCCCCGGGGACCATCGAGTGGGAGTGAGCCCCGGAGCCCGGCCGTGACCACGGCCGG
>JAEZSU010000028.1 GCA_023421635.1 Actinomycetes bacterium
GGGGGGGCGCGACGCGCGGATGGGCCCCGACGGATCGTCCGTGGGGGCCCTCGTGGCGGTGTGCGCGGGTCAGTCCATCAGCGGGGCGAGCACCGCCTGCGCGCTGGGCGCGGAGCTGATCGCCCGCAGCTGCCGCAGCGTGTCCTCGGCACGGTCGCCGAGGAACGGGGTGGTGAGCACCAGGAACTTCTCGTCCACGGCCGGTGCGCCCATCTCCACGCCGCGGTTGAACGCCCAGCTGGTGTGCACGGTGCCGTCGGCGAGCGTCACCACGACCGCCGCCCAGTTGCAGTCGTCCAGGTCGGGGCGGGTCTCCGCCTGCTGGATGAAGGCGGGCTCGATCCGGATGCTGATCCGGTCGAGCAGACCGCGGGACATGATCCGCTGGAACGTGTCGTCCTCGTAGGAGGCGACCGTCACCTCGCCGTCGAGCCAGGCGGCGGCGACGCCGTAGGGGAGGCTGAACTTGCCCTGCAGCGCGTCCTTCGGGCGGGTGCGGAACACCGCACCGCGCTCCGGGTCGGTGGGGACCACGATCTCCACGCGCTCGATGTCCTCGCGCGCCACGTCGCCGCGGTGGATGAGGCTGAACATCGCGGTGAGCACCGCGTTGTTGCCGCCGCACGCCGGCCACGGCTTGAAGCTCGGTCCACGGCTCAGGTTGGGGCCGCCGCGGAGCTGATCGCTCGGCGCCCCGAGGCCGACCCGGCTCACGTCGAGGCCGCCGCCGCGGTGCACCGGCGGGAAGGTCTGCTCGTCGAGCGGGCTGCCGGCGCTGAGGTCGGCGGGTACGCGCGTGATCCAGAAGTCGTCCTCCGCCGCGCCGAACTCGCGCTCGACGTGGGCGTTCGGGTCGCAGTACGCCGCGAAGTAGCCCTTTCGCCCCTCGTAGACGCCGACATCCGCCGTCCAGCCCGCCGCCGCGAGGGTGGCCGCCGTGTAGCCTGCCTCGGCGGCGCGGCCGGCGTGGAACGGCTTGGTGAAGGTGCCGAAGTTCTCGGTGAGCCCGGAGCTCATCGACGCCGCGATGCTAAGGGCGGTGGCCGTCTGCTCGCCGTCGAGCCCGAGCCGGCGGGCGGCGACCGCGGTGGCGCCGATCGCGCCGGCGGTGCCGATCGGATGCTGCGGGCGACCGTGCGCGAGCATCGTGGTGACGCGGGCGCACACCTCGAACCCGGCCACGATCGCGACGATGAGCTCCTCACCGCTGACGTCACGGTCCTCGATGATCGCGAGTGCCGGAGGCACCTCGACCGCGGCGAAGTGCGGGATGTCGTCGAAGTCCAGTGCGTGGATCAGTGTGCCGTTCGCCAGCACCGCCGACCGCGCATCCGTCCCCGTCGGGTCGCCGAACACGCGGTGCTCCCCGCCGCCGCGGCCGGTCCACGCCTGCAGTGCGCGGGCGATCGGGCTGGTGATGGCGGCGAACCCGCAGGCGACGCCGTCGACGAGCATGCTCGTCGCCTGCGTCACCGCCGCGGGAGGGAGATCGTCGTACCGCAGTCCCACGATGAACTTCGCGTGGGCTTGGGCGAACGTCTCCGGGGACGCGTTCTGGGGGTCGGATCTCATCGTCGAAGTACCTCCGTCTGCAACATTGCCTCCCGAAGGGTACGGGCGGGTCGGAGTCCGCGGCCAAGTCCGCATTGTCATGCCGGTGATGTCTCCGCGTGATATCACAGAGCGAGACTGCGTTCTCAGAACATGATCAATTCATGTGATGATGCGTATCACAGCGGCGACCTTGGAGGCATATCCGGGCGCGGTTACGGTCAAGACCGTCTGAAGCGTGAAAGCGCACGGTCGCCGCCGGTTCGAAGTGGACCCGGCGAAGCGCAATGGAGCTCCGACCCGGATCGATAAGGAAGTCAAGCCTGTGGAAATTGTCCTGAACAACGCGTTGACCGAAGAAGAACGCGCATACCTGGAGCGCGTCGCGACGCTCGTGCCCATCGCCCGCGAGGAGGCGGCGCGGTCGGAAGCGGACCGTTGCCTGACCCAGCGGGTCATGGACAAGGCACGGGACATCGACCTCTTCTCCGCCCTCGTCCCCAAGCGCTGGGGCGGGCAGGGCCTCGGTCTGCGCGCACTGCCCGAGGCGTCGCGCATCCTGGCCCGCGGTGACGGTTCGACCGCCTGGGCGCTCGCCTTCCTCATCGAGCACAACTGGATGGCCGGCCGCATGCCCATCTCCGTCCAGGAGGAGCTCTACGCCGAGCGCAACTACATGCTCGCCGCGGCCCCGCTCGTCTCCGGCGGCCCCGCGGTCCGCGAGGCGGACGGCTCGTACCGCATCAGCGGCACCTGGCGGTACGGCACCGGCTACGACAACTCCGATTGGGTGTTCGTCACCTGCACGATCCAGGAGGAGAGCGGACCGGTGGACCGCGTGTTCCTGCTCCCGGCCGACCAGGTGGAGGTCGTCCAGCGCTGGGAGGCGTCGGGCATGTCCGCGACCTCAAGCCACAACCTCTCCGGCAAGGACATCATCGTCCCGGCCGAGCGCAGCCTGCCCATCCCGGACTTCACCTCCGCGGACTCCCACGGCGGTGTCGAGCACGTCGAGGCGGTCTACCACTACCCGCTCCACTTCGGCCTGAACAACATGATGGCCGGCATCTTCGTCGGCATGGCCGAGGCGGTGCTCGAGCTCTACGAGAAGAAGATGGAGACCAGCCGTCCGTTCGGCCTCGCCCGGCTGGACCGCACCCCGTCCCGCATCCGTTGGGGCGCGCAGCGCAAGCGCATCGAGGCCGCCCGCCTGCTGTACTTCGCCACGCTGGACCGCACGGTCGAGCTGTGCGACCGTCGCGCCGGCCACACCACGGCGGACATCGGCGAGCTGCAGCTGTCGAGCCTGACCATCGCGCACATGTGTTACGAGGCGGTCACCGAGCTGTGCAAGGGCATCGGATCCAGCGCCTTCGCGCTCACCGACCCGATCCAGCGGTTCAAGCGCGACTTCGACGTGCTCATCAACCACGCCGGCATGGACTGGGATGTCGTCGCCGACCGTGCCAGCCGCTGGCTGCTCGGCTTCGAGGCGCAGACCACCGACTGGCACTCCGCACCGGTGAAGGACGGCAAATGAGCGCTGCACGGTCGCGTACCGCAGACGGGGGCGCGCAGGCACTGCTGACGGCGCTCTTCGCCGGCGACGCCGACGCGGTCGTCGACGTCCTCGGAGCGGACG
>JAEZSU010000031.1 GCA_023421635.1 Actinomycetes bacterium
GTGCGCGAGGCGTACCTGCGCGCCAACCGCAGCCGGCGCCGGACGGGCACCGCCGCGTTCCTCGGCCGGTTCGTGACCGACCGGGTGTTCCGGTCGCTGGTCGCGCGCACGGCGACCGCCCGGACCCGGGCGGCGGCTCGGACCGAGGATGCCGCATCCACCTGGGTGTACCGGTTCTCCTGGCCGTCACCGACCAAGCGGTGGGCGTGCCACTGCCTCGATGTGCCGTTCTTCTTCGACAACCTCACCGCGCCGTCCACGGCCGCACTGATCGGCGACGAGCCGCCGCGATCGCTCGCCGACGCGGTGCACGGGTCGGCCGTGGCGTTCGCCCGCACCGGCGATCCGGGCTGGCGCCCGTGGTCGCAGGCCCCGGGCACCACCCGGGTGTTCGGGGGTCCCGCATCCGCCCCCGACGAGATCGCCGACGGCTACGCGTCGGTGGCAGCGCTCGGCTGACCCGGCCCGCGCACGCCGCAACGGGCGAGTGCGCACCCGTTTCGTGAACGAGCACCCGATCGGATGCGCACTCGCGGAACGGATGCGCACTCGCGCGGGGGACGCAGGATGCGGCCGCTCACGCGAGCGCGGGCATCACCGTCCGCTCGAACAGGTCGACACCGGTGCGGTCGTAGGCGTGCTCGGGGAAGTAGTGGATGGCGTAGCCGAGCCCCTCGTCCCGCAGCGTCGCGAGCCGTTCGACGAGCTGCTCGGGCGTGCCGACGAGCGCGGTCTCCGACCGGTAGTCGGCCATGTACCGCTCGGTCGCGTCGCCGAGGTACGGGGCGACCCGCGCCTCGATGGCCGCGAGGCGGTCGGCGACCTCGGCCTCGGTCGCGCCGATCACGGTGTTGAAGTACGCACTGAGGGTGATCTCGGCCGGGGCGCGGCCGACGTCGGCGCAGTGCGCGTGCAGGATGTCGCGCTTGCGGGTGAACTCCGCTGCCGAGACGTTCGCGTAGTCGCCGTACTCCGCCACGATCCGCAGCGTCTTCTTCTCGCCGCCGCCCGCGATCCACAGCGGGATGCCGCCCGGCTGCACCGGGAGCGGCCGCACCGTCGCGCCCTGCACCGTGAAGTACTTCCCCTCCAGGGTCGCGGTGCCGGTGGACCAGGCCTGCCGCATGATCTCGACGCCCTCGCGCAGCATCCCGATCCGCTCGCCGATCGGTGGGAAGCCGTACCCGTACGCACGCCACTCGTGCTCGTACCAGCCGGCGCCGATCCCCATCTCCAGGCGCCCGCCCGAGACCGCGTCGACCGTGGCTGCCACCTTCGCGAGGTAGGCCGGGTTGCGGTAGCCCATGCAGGTGCACATCTGCCCGAGGCGGATGCGGTCGGTCGAGGCCGCGAACGCCGCCATGAGCGTCCACGCCTCGTGCACAGCCTCGTCGCTCGGCACCGGCACGGTGTGGAAGTGGTCGTAGACCCAGAGGGATTCCCAGGCGCCCTCGTCGGCGCGCTGGGCCAGGGTGCGCATGACGCGCCAGTGGTCGGCAGGGTCGATGCCGACCAGGTCGTGGCGCCAGCCCTGCGGGATGAAGGTTCCGAAACGCATCGGCCCAGCCTAGAGCCCGAGCACCTCGGCGTGCGGGATGCGGGCGCGCATGATCTCGATGGCCTCGGGGTTGCGATCCACGAGCACGGCGTTCCGGCCGAGCGCCGCGGCCACGGCGCCGGTGGTGCCGGAGCCGGCGAACAGGTCGAGGACGGTGTCGCCGGGGCGGCTGGAGGCCTGGACGATGCGGCGCAGGATCCCCTCGGGCTTCTGCGTCGGGTAGCCGGTCTTCTCGCGGCCCGATGTGGGCACGATGGTGTGCCACCACACGTCGGTGGGGAGCTTCCCGCGTGCCGCCTTCTCCGGCGTGACGAGGCCCGGCGCCATGTACGGCTCGCGATCGACCGTCTCCGAGTCGAACCAGTAGCCGGTGGGGTCCTTCACGTAGACGAGGATCGTGTCGTGCTTGGTGGGCCAGCGCCGCTTCGACTTGGCACCGTAGTCGTAGGCCCAGATGAGCTCGTTCAGGAAGCACTCGCGCCCGAACACGGCGTCCATCATGACCTTCGCGTAGTGCGCCTCCCGGTAGTCCAGGTGCAGGTAGAGGGTGCCGTCGTCGGCGAGCAGCCGCCACGCCTCGGCGAGCCGGGGCTCCAGGTAGCCCCAGTAGTCGTCGAAGCGGTCGTCGTAGGTGCGCAGGTCGCCGCGCAGCCGCTCGTAGCTGGTGCCGCGGAACCCGCGCTTCACCTCGCCGTGCGTCGCCGCATCCTCCGCGGGGTTGCGCGCCGTCTCGACCGCGCGGCCACGCGTGCGGCCGGTGTTGAAGGGCGGGTCGAGGTAGACGAGCGTGAACGCGCCCGAGGGGAGGGTCGCCGCGACATCGAGGTTCTCGCCGTGATGGATGCGGACGTGCCCGTGCGGCGTCGCGCTCACGGGACGCGGTGCAGCCACGCGTCGGTGGCGAACTTCGAGGCGACCAGCGCCTCCGCCTCGGCGTACTCCTCGGCGCTGATCGTGCCGGGGACGGCGCCGTACAGGCTCGTGAAGGTCTCGATGAACCGCTGGATGATGGCCTCGCGCGACAGCCCGGTCTGGCTGCGGAGCGGGTCGACCCGCTTGGCGGCGGAGGTCGTGCCCTTGTCGCTGAGCTTCTCGCGGCCGATGCGGAGCACCTCGGTGAGCACCTGTCCGTCCATGTCGTAGCTCAGGGTGGCGTGGTGGAGCACCCCGCCGTTGGCGAGGCGCTTCTGCGCGGCGCCGCCGATCTTGCCGTGCGGGCCGGTGATGTCGTTCAGCGGCTG
>JAEZSU010000099.1 GCA_023421635.1 Actinomycetes bacterium
CGTCGGGCGACGCGGTCCACGTCGCCGATGCGACGGGGCTGTTCGCCGTGCCGTTCGACGGCTCCGGACCGCGGCGGGTGACCGAGGAGGGCGGCGTCGCCGGAACCCCGGCGGCTCCGGTCGTGCACGACGAGGTCGTCTACGCGGCGTGGCTGCCGGCGACCGGCGGCAGCGGCACCCTGTGGTCGTCGGCCGACGGCGAGACCGAACTCGACTACGCCGGGGGCGAGCTCGGCGACGACGTCGCGCCGGCGTTCTTCGGCAACGGCTCGCGCATGATCCTGAACGAGACGCGGTCCGGGTGGGTGTGGACCGTCCCGGACGGACGGCTGGTGCCCTCCTCGCAGCAGTGGGACGCCGACCAGGAGCAGCCGACCGTGCAGCAGGAGGACGTCGAGGCCGAGCGGGTCGTCGATCCGAAGCCTCCCGTCGCGGTGGACGACGGGTTCGGTGTGCGCGCGGGCCGGTCCGTGGTCCTGCCGGTGCTGCTGAACGACCACGATCCGAACGAGGACGTGCTGGCCGTCGACCCCGCCTCCGTGGAGGGCCTGGACCCCGCCTTCGGCACGGTGGCGACCACGAACCAGCAGCAGGAACTCGTGGTGCAGGTCGCAGCCGGGGCCACCGGATCGGCGACCTTCCGCTACCGCGTCACCGACGGCACGAACGCCCAGGGGCTCCTGTCCGAGCCCGCCCCCGTCACCCTCACGGTGGTGCCCGAGGAGGTCAACACGGCGCCCGTGTGGTGCGGCGTGGAGGGCTGCCTCGCCACCTGGCCCGCCCCGCAGCTGGTCCCGGGCGGCACGGTGTCGGTCGATGTGCGGGGCGGCTGGGTCGACCCGGAGGGCGACCCGCTGTACGTCTCCTCCGCCCTCGACACCTCGGGGATCGGCTCCCTCGCCCTCGACCCGCAGGGGACCCTCACCTTCCAGCATCCGAACCCCAACGAGGCGCAGGCGCAGAACGTCGCCGTGGCACTCACGGTCTCGGACGCCCGAGGGCTCTCCACACCCGCCGAGCTGAACGTCGCCGTCACCCCGGCGCCCCAGTTGACCGCCGCCTCGTTCGCAGTCGTCGGCGCGGCGGGCCAGCCGCTCACCGTTGACGTCGCCTCGCACGTCACCGGTGCGCACGGCGGGGTGTCGGTGCGCTCTGCCACCGCGCTCGACGACGCCGGGGGCGAGATCGCGGTCAACTCGCTCGCCGGCGACTTCGTGTTCACCGGCGGCGCCCCCGGCTCCTACGTGCTGCAGTACCTCGTCGCGGACGACGTGTCCGAGGCGACCGGCACGGTGCGGGTCACCCTGGTGGATGCGGCGCAGACGCAGATCTCCACCCCGCCGCTGACGGCCTTCGTCCGGCCCGGCGAGGATGCGACGATCGACGTGGTCTCGGCGGCGACGAACCCCGCCGGGCTGGTGCTGCTGGCGAGCGATCTGCGGGTGGAGCCCGACGCCGCAGCATCCCTCTCCGTCGACCTCGTGGGCGAGAGCATGCTGCGGGTCACCGGCACGACCGACGACGGGGCGCCGGGCGTGCTCGGCGTCGCGCGCTACACGGTGTCGGACGGCACCGGCAACGGATTCACCACGGCGCAGGGCGAGGTGACGGTGGTGCTGCTACCGGCCGCGACCGCGGAGCCGCCGATCGCCGTCGACGACGCGGTGACAGTGCGCGCGGGCGCGCAGATCGACATCCCGGTGCTGGCGAACGACACCGCGCCCTCGGGCGCCCAGTTCTCGATCGACCCGTCGAAGGTGACCAACGACGACGGCGCCGGGCTGGCGTTCGCCACCGGCCGGCTGCTGCGCTACCTCGCCCCAGAGGAACCGGGGGTCTACCGCGTCGGCTATACGATCTCCCGGCTGGGGTTCCCCGACATGACCGACACCGCCCGCGTGACCATCACGGTGGTCTCCGACGAGTCGAACGCGGCGCCGGTGCCGCGGACCCTCGTCGGACGCGTGCTCAGCGGGGCGACCGTGTCCATCCCGTTCGACCGGTTCGCCGTCGACCCGGACGGCGACGGCGTCGCGCTCGACCGGATCACGACGCAGCCCGCGCGCGGGTCCGCCGCGATCTCGGCGACCGGCGACGCCATCCTGTACACGAGCGCGCCGGGCGACAGCGGGCAGGTGACCTTCACCTACCAGGTCCGCGACGCGCAGGGGTCGACCGGCACCGGCGAGGTGCGGGTGGGCGTGCTCGACGCCGAGTCGGACCCGGCACCGGTCACCTACAGCGACTACCTGCAAGTGCAGGCGGGCGACGACGGCCAAGCCCGCGTCCGGCCGGCCGACAACGACATCGATCCCGCAGGCGGCGAGCTCGAGGTGATCGACGTCCGCCCGAACGCGGAGGTCGGGTCGCAGGAGTACGCCGCGCTCGAGCGGCTCCTCGGCGACGTCTCCGAGGACGGCGAGGTCACCCTCCGCGCCGGCACCGAGCTGGGCACGTACTCGTTCGCCTACACCGTGCGCAATGCGTTCGGCGACACGGCGATCGGGCTCATCGTCCTCAAGGTCGTCCGCGACCCCGTGCCCGACTATCCGATCGTGCGCGACACGACCCTCACCGTCGAGACCCGGCGCGACTTCCCGACGGGGGTAGACGTGCTCGACGGGAAGGTCTCCTGGAACGCCGGCGACCCCGAGGCGCTCCGCCTGACCCTCTGGGGCGACCCGCCCAGCGGCGTCGACGTGGCCGGCGCGCGGATCTCCGGACCGGTGCCGGACCGCACGCAGCTCATCCCGTTCGAGGTCACCGGGACGACCTTCGACGGCACGGAGGCGACCTCGTACGGGTTCCTGCAGGTACCCGGCACCGACGACCTGCAGCTCACGCTCCGCGCATCGGCAGCCTCCGTCGAGGTCGATGAGCGCGGCAGCGTGGAATGGGACATGGCGGATGCGGTGGCGCTGCCACCTCGCGCGACCATCGAGGTCGGCACGAAACTCGCGGTGGGCGGCGCCCGTTCGCAGGCCGCGTGCGAGCTCGTCTCCGGCACGACCGTGCGCTACACGGCCGGTGCGGGCGCGCCCTGGAGCGACTCGTGCACCGTGCCGGTCCGCCTCACCGGGCAGGACGACTACACGTACCTCGCCGTCCAGGTGCGGGTCATCGCGGAAGACCCGCAACCCGAACTCCGTCCCGCCGCGCTCACCGTGAGCCCCGGCTCCAGCACCTCGTACGACCTCACCGGCATGACGAGCTGGGCCGGCACCGAGGACTGGGCGTCCCTCCGCTACACGGCCTCGTACGTCGGCGACCAGTTCACCGTCGCGCAGGAGGGGACGACCGTGACGGTCACCGCGAAGGACGCGTCGCGTCCCGGCCGGCAGGAACCGGTGACGGTCACGCTCCCCAGCCACTCCGACACCGCGCCCGCGACGCTGCAGCTGACGGTCGGCCCCGCCCCGTCGACCCTGCCCAAGGGGGCGACGCTCACCCAGTCGTGCAGTCAGGCCGGTGGCGGCGGGTGCACCATCACCGTGATCGGCGCGGCCGGCGAGGTCAACCCGCTGCCGGGCACGCCGCTGCGGCTGGTGTCGGTCGGCGCCGGCTCCGGTGGGGTGTGCACGGGCATCTCCTTCTCGGTGGCGGGTGCGACGGCGATCCAGGCGAACTGGAGCCCCGACGCCGACGGCACCCGCTGTACCGTCGGGTTCACGGTCGAGGACGCGCAGGGCAGGCAGTCCAGCGGCGACCGCAACGGGCAGGTCACGCTCGATCTGCAGGGCTTTCCGAAGCCGCCCGCCGCCGTCTCCCAGTCCGCGTTCGCCGACCGGTCCATCACGCTGCGGGTCGACCCGGGGACCGCGTCGAACGCCTACCCGGCTCTGCAGGGCTTCCACGTGTACGACGGCGCACGGCAGGTGACCACCTGCAACGCCTCCGGCACGTGCCAGCCCTTCGGCGTGGACGCGAACGGGCAGCAGCGCACCTACGAGGCACGCGCCTTCAACAGCGTCGGAGATTCCCGCACCGGCGTCTCGGTGCGGGCGTGGGCGTACCGCGCCCCTACCCTGGGCGACGTCACCGTCGAACCGGTCTACGACCCGCGCCGCACCACCCTCGATGCCGGAGCGGTGCGGGTGCGCATCGCCAACGCCGACCCCGAGGTGCGCTCCTACACCGTCACCGGCGCGCCCGGCGAGGTCACTCGCGCAGCCGGGGGCACGACCGAGGTGGTGGTGACGCTGCCCGTCGGTCCCCAGACCGTCACCGTCACCCCCAACAGCGCCAACACCGCCCCGGACGGCAGCGGCTCGGTGGGGACGACCGTCTCGAAGGGAGTGAACGTCGCCGGCCTCCCCAGCGCCGGCGCGGTCACCATCGCGTCCGAGGCGAGGACCTCCATCACCGTGACCGCTCCCGAGGCCGGCCGCAACGGCAGTGCGCGGGAGACCACCATCATCTATGTCGCGTTCCGGCCCGGCGGAGACTTCTCGTGCACCGTCGACGGCGAGGGGGTGCTGCGCGGCGCGAACGGCGGCATCACCGCCACGAGCACGACGATCACCGGCCTCACCGAGAACACGCAGTACGTGATCGGCGCCTGCGTCGGCAACGGCTACGGCGCGGCGAAGTCCGGGACCGCGACGGGGTGGGCGTGGGAGCCGCCGGCGGCACCCGCATCCGCGACGTACGGCATCGACCGTGCCCCGCGCGGCGGCGGCGTGGCGTACGTCGCCACCGCGCCGAGCGTGCCGAGCAAGCCCGGCTTCGAGACCGTGATCTCCGGCTGGCAGCCCGAGATCGGCGCGGAACGCAGCATGACCGCGAAGTACTGCGTGTACGGCTCCCAGCAGGCGCGGTGCGGCCCCGCCACCACCGTGACCCCGGCGGATCCTGCCCGGGCGGTGCAGGCGACCCTCGCGAACGCCCGCGTCACGCAGTGCGTCGCGGGCTCCCGCCTGCAGGGCGCGATCGACCAGAACCCCGGCGGGCTCGGCGCCGCCGCGTTCGACCCCGACTCCGTGACGTACTCGAAGCGCGGCCCGCTCGGATTCTGGACCGACGTGCCGCACGACGAGGCGAATCCCCTCGTCGTCCCGGCCGGGGCGGAGCGGGTCGAGGCGAGGCTCGTCTTCACCTGGAACACCACCGGCGGCGCCCAGTACGGCACCGACGGGTTCGATGTCGTCTTCGAGTCCTGCTCCCCCGGCACCCCGCCGGCACCGAATCCCGATCCTGGAGGAACCGCCCAATGACCATCACCCCGGAGCAGACCGCCTGGTTCCAGGACACGTTCGAAGCGCTCGTCGAGAACGTCGAGCGGGTCGTGCTCGGCAAGCGGCACGTGATCGAGCTCGCGTTCACGGCCATGATCGCCGAGGGGCACCTGCTGCTCGAGGACGTACCGGGCACCGGCAAGACCTCCCTCGCCCGCGCCATGGGTCAGTCCGTGCAGGGG
>JAEZSU010000139.1 GCA_023421635.1 Actinomycetes bacterium
AGATCCAGTTCGCGATCGAGCCGCTCGAGGTCACGGCCGACAAGACGTACGAGTTCGAGAACAAGGTCACCGGTGGCCGCATCCCGCGCGAGTACATCGAGCCGACCAACCAGGGCTTCCAGGACGCCATGAACGTCGGCGTGCTCGCCGGCTACCCCATGGTGGGCGTCAAGGCGACCCTGCTCGACGGTGCGTCGCACGATGTCGACTCCTCGGAGATGGCGTTCAAGATCGCCGGCTCCATGGGCTTCAAGGAGGCCATCCGCAAGGCAGCCCCCGTGCTCCTCGAGCCGCTCATGGCCGTCGAGGTGCGCACGCCCGAGGAGTACATGGGTGACGTCATCGGTGACCTGAACTCCCGTCGTGGGCAGATCCAGTCGATGGAGGACGCCGCCGGCGTCAAGGTGGTCCGTGCCAACGTGCCGCTGTCCGAGATGTTCGGCTACATCGGTGACCTGCGCTCGAAGACCTCCGGCCGTGCCGTCTACTCCATGGAGTTCGACAGCTACGCCGAGGTCCCGAAGGCCGTCGCCGACGAGATCATTCAGAAGAAGGGCGAGTAACCTCCGCTGAGGTCTCGCCGTGCGGATGCGGTGCCCCGGTGCCGCATCCGCACCTCTGATTCACAACTTCACACGCACACTCTCTACTAAACTGAGAACCATCCCCGTAGAGGACCGGTCGCAACCCAGTGCCCGGAGCTTCTACATGAACGTCCTGAGGAGGACCCAGTGGCCAAGGCCAAGTTCGAGCGGACCAAGCCGCACGTCAACATCGGAACGATCGGTCACGTCGACCACGGCAAGACCACGCTCACCGCTGCGATCTCGAAGGTGCTCGCCGACAAGTACCCGTCGGCCACCAACGTGCAGCGTGACTTCGCGTCGATCGACTCCGCTCCGGAAGAGCGTCAGCGCGGTATCACCATCAACATCTCGCACGTCGAGTACGAGACCCCGAAGCGTCACTACGCGCACGTCGACGCCCCCGGTCACGCTGACTACATCAAGAACATGATCACCGGTGCCGCGCAGATGGACGGCGCGATCCTCGTGGTCGCGGCGACCGACGGCCCGATGGCCCAGACCCGCGAGCACGTCCTGCTCGCCAAGCAGGTCGGCGTCCCCTACCTGCTGGTCGCGCTGAACAAGTCCGACATGGTCGACGACGAGGAGATCCTGGAGCTCGTCGAGCTCGAGGTCCGCGAGCTCCTGTCCTCGCAGGACTTCGACGGCGACAACGCCCCCGTCGTCCGCGTCTCGGGCCTGAAGGCTCTCGAGGGCGACGAGAAGTGGGTCAACTCCATCGTCGAGCTCATGGAGGCCGTCGACGAGTCCATCCCCGACCCGGTGCGTGACAAGGACAAGCCGTTCCTCATGCCCATCGAGGACGTCTTCACCATCACCGGCCGTGGCACGGTCGTCACGGGTCGCGCCGAGCGTGGCACCCTGGCGATCAACTCCGAGGTCGAGATCGTCGGCATCCGTCCGACGCAGAAGACGATCGTCACCGGTATCGAGATGTTCCACAAGCAGCTCGACGAGGCCTGGGCCGGCGAGAACTGTGGTCTGCTCCTCCGCGGCACCAAGCGTGACGACGTCGAGCGCGGCCAGGTCGTCGTGAAGCCGGGTTCGGTCACCCCTCACACCAACTTCGAGGGCACCGCGTACATCCTCTCCAAGGACGAGGGTGGCCGTCACAACCCCTTCTACACGAACTACCGCCCGCAGTTCTACTTCCGTACCACGGACGTGACCGGCGTCATCACGCTGCCCGAGGGCACCGAGATGGTCATGCCCGGTGACACCACGGACATGACGGTGGAGCTCATCCAGCCCATCGCCATGGAAGAGGGCCTCGGCTTCGCGATCCGTGAGGGTGGCCGCACCGTCGGCGCCGGCACGGTGACCAAGATCCTCAAGTAATTCCGTTACTTGAACGAAGGGGTCGGATCCGCAAGGGTCCGGCCCCTTCGGCGTACCCGGCGGCGGGTACGCATCGCGGCTTACCATCGATATGTTCAGGGGGGCGATGGTGGGGACACGTGACGGGCGGGCAGACCGCGGTCCGTGTGCGCCACCCGTGTCCCACGCCCGAATCTGGCTCGCCGGCATCGGGCTCCTGCTCTACATCCTTCTCGTGCTGACCGCGACGATGTGGCCGACGCCGCTCGACCGCGGCTATGAGTCGTCGATCGCCCGTTTCCTCGACGTGCTGCATCGGAACGGTGTGCCGGAATGGTTCGGCTACCGGAAGTTCGAGTTCACCGCGAATATCGCGATGTTCCTCCCGTTGGGCTTCCTGCTCGTCCTCGTGCTGCGGCGGCGGGTGATGTGGCTCGCCCTGCTGATCGTGCCCCTGAGCTCGATCACGATCGAGCTGCTGCAGGCACTCCTGCTCGCGGAGCGGTTCGCGTCGCCGCTCGACGTGCTCGCCAACACGCTCGGAGGCATCATCGGCGTCGGGGCCGGGGCGTTGGTGCGCGCTGGTGTCAATGCGCGCGACCGGAAGGTGATCGCCCGCGCGGTCTGGTTGGATCGCGCGGATCGATCGGGGGCATCGTGGTAGGCGCACTGGTGCACGAGTGGCTCTCTCCGCACGGAGGGTCAGAGAACGTCTTCGAAGCGCTGATCGACCTGTACCCGGATGCGGCGCGCTTCTGCCTGTGGGACGACAGCGCAGGGCGATTCAGCGGGGTGCGGGAGACCGCGCTTGCGCACACGCCGCTGCGGTCGAGGAAGGCGGCGGCACTCCCGTTCATGCCAACTGCCTGGCGGCGATTGCCGGCGCTCGATGCCGACTGGGTGCTGTGCAGCTCCCATCTGTTCGCGCACCACGCGAGGTTCGCCGGACCGGCTCGTGACGCGCCGAAGCTGGTCTACGCGCCCACCCCCGCCCGCTACATCTGGACACCCGAGCTCGACGGTCGTGGTGGTGGCGTCCTCGCGCGCCCCGCATCCTCGGCCCTGAAGGCCCTTGATCGCCGCCGGGCGCAGGAACCGGTCGCCATCGCGGCGAACAGCGCGTTCATCGCGCAGCGGATCGCCGACACCTGGGAGCGGGATGCCACGGTCATCCACCCCCCGGTCGACGTCTCGGCGTACGCCGCGGCGCCTCCGTCGCCGACGCGCGAGGAGGATACGGTGCTCGCAACGGTGCCGGACGAGTTCCTGCTCGGCGTCAGCAGGTTCGTCCCGTACAAGCGACTCGAACGCGTGATCGAGGCGGGGGCTGCGACGGGGCTGCCGGTCGTGCTCGCCGGGAGCGGGCCCGATGAGGCGCGGCTGCGGGCGTGCGCCGACGATCTGGGCGCGCGGGTGACATTCGTGCTGGAGCCCTCCTCCTCCCTGCTCGCGCATCTGTACCGGCGGGCGCTGGCGCTGGTGTTCCCTGCCATCGAGGATTTCGGCATCATGCCCGTGGAAGCGATGGCCGCAGGCACACCCGTGGTCGCGAGCGCCGTCGGCGGGACCGCCGAGACCGTGGTGGACGGAGTGACCGGCGCGCTGGTGCACGAGTGGTCGCAGGCGGAGGTCCGCGACGCCGTCGGCCGGGCGGTCCGTGCAGCCAGCGAGTCGTGTGTCGCGCGAGCGTACGAGTTCGACGCCCCGGTGTTCGCCGCGCGACTGTCGGCGTGGGTGGCGCGGACGGTCGGGGCCGACGTGACGCGATGATCGTGTCCGTCGACGACCGGTACCGGGGCGCTCACGGCATCGGGCGCTATGCGCACGAGGTGGTCTCGCGACTGCGGCTCCCGTGGCGACCGCTCGGTCTCGGGGGGAGCCCCCACTCGGCAGGGGACACGTTCCGACGGTTGCCTGCATCGGTGCGGACAGGCGTCGTGTATTCGCCCGGGTACGGTGCGCTGCTCGGGAGCCGCCGGCAGATCCTCACCGTGCACGACCTCATCCATCTGCGCACGCAGTTCCCGCAGCGCCTGCAGTTCCTCGCCTACTACAACGGCCCGGTCCGGGCCGCGGTGCGGCGGGCAGGAGTCGTGCTCACCGTGTCGGAGACGTCTGCGCAGGACATCCGGGAGTGGATCCGTGACGACAGGGTGCGGGTCGTCAACGCGGGGAACGGCTGCTCCGCCGCGTTCACGGTCGAGGGGCCGGCGGTGGAGTCGACCGAGCCGTACGCGCACTTCGTGGGGAACACGCGCCGGCACAAGAACCTCGACGTCGTCCTGCGCGCCCTGCGGCTGGCTCCCGGCGTGAGACTGCGCGCTGTGGTGCCGCGGGCCGAGCAGGACGCGGTGGCCAGGCGCGCGGCCGACCTCGGCGTCGACGCACGCGTGGAATGGGCGCATGGCGTGGACGACGTCGCACTGGCCGCCCTGTACCGGGGGGCGGCCATCACCGTTATGCCATCGCTGGACGAAGGGTTCGGGCTGCCGGCGCTGGAGTCGATCTCCTGCGGCACGCCGGTGCTCCACTGGCGCGGCTGTCCTTCGGTCGCGGAGATCGTGGGCGACCGCGGCCAGGCGCTGTGCTCGGGGATGGATGCGGAGGAGTGGGCCGACGCGATGACGGTCGCCGTTGCGGCGGGCCGTCGGGTTGATCCGCCGGTCGGCTACGACTGGGACCGCACCGCCGGCATCGTGTCCGATGTGCTGGAGGAGTCGATCGGTCCGCGCTGACCATCGGCCCGCGGGGAGACGTTCGAGGAACCCCAGGAGCACGTGGGGCCGGCTGAGGAACACGTGGAGCTTGTCCGGCTGTGGCTTCCCACGACTCGCTCGGGCGCGTACGTCGAGGCAGTGTTGGCGGAAGGATGCGCGAGCGTTGCGCAGGGCGACCCGGCGTCCGTGTCCTTGGGGTAGGTGAACACACCGCCCGCACTCGTGCCGCAGGTCTGGTGTCTCGCGGCCGACCACCGCAAACCCGGCGTCGAGGTCCTCGTAGCGCTTCATCGGGTTCCGGTGGGTGTTCAGTGGCTCGGCTGACGGGGACCGACGGTCGACTCGTGCCCCTGGAGCAGATCGGGGCAACTCGTCCTATGGCACCGCACGGAGCAGTTCACGTTGCTGAAGAGCGAGGCGCGGTTCCGGATCCGGCCCTGCGATATGGGCGAACTGTGCGGTGAACGGCAGGCAGTAGAACCGCGCCGCGACAACCTCCGCAACTCGAACTGGCGGGAAGATGCCGCGTCGTGGCGATTTGCCGCTGATACAAACGACTGCGCGAAGGAACGACGACATGTTCGACGTGGAACCCGGTAATGACGTGACGATCGAGGGCACTGCACGCGTGTGCGGGGAGGTGCGGGGGAGACGTAACGTCATCCGCGTCACATCTGCCGCTCCGGTATGTGACGTCCGTGTCCAGATCAATGGAGATGACAACCTGGTCGAACTCGTGGATACCGGGGGCGACGGCGCACTGATCGGCACGTTTCCGGCTGATGAAGACCGGAATGCGCATTACACATGGTTCTTGTGCATCTGCTGAACGTGCAGCTATCGTGCACGTCAGGGGCAGGGCGCTGAGGTCGAATCGTTCCGGCTCCCATTGCAAGATCGCCCGATGAATCCGTAGATCCCCCCCAACCCAACGGAGTTTTCATGAAGAGCCTTCGCCTCAAGCTCGCCGCGATCGCAGTCGCGGTCGTGGCCCTCGTCGCGGCTCCCGCCGCGGCCAACGCCTACACGCCGTCCCCCTCGGGGGGCGGGACCGTCACCGTTGCGCCCGGCGGCACGGTGACCGTCCAGTTCACGGGCTTCCAGCCGAACGAGACGGTGCGGTTCACGCTGTTCGGTGAGAACGGCGCCGGTGCGTCCCTCGCGGTCGTCAAGTCGGCGCCGAGCACGTCCGCGCCGCTCGACAAGCCGGCCAACGCCGCCGGTGCGGTGTCGGTGACCGTGACGCTGCCCTCGAACGCGAGCGGCAGCTACACCCTCACCGCCACTGGTCTGAGCTCGGCGGCGACGGCCACCGCGACCATCGCCGTCGGCGCCAGCGGCGGCTCTGGCGGCGGGCAGGTCCCAGCCGCGACCGGTGTCGACAGCGCCTCGCTCATGGGCGTCTGGATCGGCGGTGGGGTGCTGCTGCTCGGCGGTCTGGCGGTGACGGTCTTCGCCGTCCGCCGCCAGCGCCAGGACGGCTGACCCGCCGACACGCACACCGAGATCCCCGGGGGCCGACCCCGGGGATCTCGGTGTGTCTGCGTGTCTGCGACGGGTGCCGAAGTGCTCTGCCGAAGGTCCTGATCAACGCGACATTCGGCACGGTCAGGTGGGTCTGAAGGTCCCTAGTCCACCCTTCCTGTGCGCGCCTACCGTCGCTCGCACAGCGGGTGCGTCGTCCGACGCGCAGACGCCTTCCCCCGGGCCACCACTGTCCCGGAGGGCCGCGTCAAGGAAAGGTCAGCCCGTTGCGATGCGACGGGGTGGCCATGCGCACACAGGATCGGGACCGACGGTACGGCCTTCGCCGCTGGGGCATGGGGCTCATCGGAGCCGTCGTCGCCGGCACGTTGGTGCTCGGCGGCGCTGCCACCCCCGCATTCGCGGCCACCGGGACGACGACGACCGTGCCACCGGGCCAGGACACGTCGTCCACCCAGGAGGCGGAACCCTCGCCCGACCCGGCGCAGCCCGAGCCGGCGCAGCCCGATCCGGCGCAACCCGCCCCCGCCGAACCCGCACCCAGCCAGCCGGCCCCTCAGCCTCCCGCACCCTCCGACCCTGCGCCCCCTGCCGACACGCCGTCGACCTCCGAGGACGAGGTCGTGCCCTCACCCAGCCCGACAGCGACCGACCCCGCGGCGCCGACCGACGAGCCGACCCCCGACGTCGGCATCCTGACCGTCCCGGAGCCCGGTGCGAACACCGCCGTCATCACGGTGAAGGTCGGTTCGGACCGGACCGGCATCACCGGCGTCACGCCCCTCGCGGGCGTGGTGCTGCTGCTGAACAACGGCGGCTCCGGCGGACCGAACGGTGTGCGCCCCGACGGTGTGTCGGGCACGGACGACGGCTGGGCGAAGTGCGTGTCGGACGCCGACGGCGACTGCTCGTTCATCGTTCCGGACACGGGCCTGGGCGCCGGCAACGTCCCGCAGGCGAACCGCGACGCCCGCTACTGGGTCGTGCAAGCAGACGTGCCCGACGGCTACTTCGCCAACCCCTCGCTCCGCACCGGCTCGGGGACGGGTGGCGGACAGGCGACCCAGTACACCTTCCGGACCGGCACGCAGCTCCGCGCGGGCAACGTCTACAGTTCGCAGAACGCGGCGGACTTCATGCTGTCCTCGGGCTCGCAGGCGACGGCATCCGGCGGCATCTGGCAGCAGTCCCGCGTCAACCCCGCCCTCGAGGTCTCCTGCGGCCTGGACGTCGCACTGATCCTCGACCTGTCCGGGTCGGTCGGCGGCCAGATCACACAGCTGAAGCAGGCGGCCGACACGTTCGTCGACTCGCTCGCGGGGACGCCCTCGAGGATGTCGCTGTTCTCGTTCTCGACGCAGACCCCCGCGCAGGGCGCCAGCGCGAACTTCTCGAGCCTCACCTCCGTCGCCACGGCGGACCAGGGCACCGCGTTCAAGAACCGCTACGCCTCGTGGACGGCCGTCGGTGGCACCAACTGGGACCGCGGCATGGGGGTCGCTGCGGCCGCGAACACGGCCGCGAACAACTACGACCTCGCGGTGATCATCACCGACGGCAACCCGACGTTCTACAACCAGCCGGAACAGGGTCCCGGGAACTCGACCCGCTTCCGCGAGGTCGAGAACGGCATCTTCTCCACCAACGCGCTCAAGGCGGGACCTGCGGACGGTGAACCGACTCGTGTCATCGCCTTCGGCGTCGGAGCCGGCGCGAGCGGCGCCGCCACGGCGATCAACCTGAGCGCCATCTCCGGACCGACGGCGTACAACGGGTCGAACCGCGAGGTCGCGGACTACTACCAGACCACCGACTACAGCGCCGTCGGCGCAGCGCTGCGCGACCTGGCACTCGGCAACTGCGAGGGGAGCCTCACCGTCACCAAGCAGATCGTGCCCTCCACCGCGCCGGCCGGCTCGGTCGACGGCGCGACACCCGCAGGGGCCGGCTGGCAGTTCGACACCGTCATCAACACCTCCGGCGTCACCACGCCCAGCACGACGCAGACGACGACCGCGGACGGGACCGGCACCGTCAGCTTCCCGCTCACCTTCCCGGGCGGGACCACGGAGGCCTCCGTCACCCTCACCGAAGTGCAGCAAGCCGGGTTCACCTTGCAACAGGTCGATGGCCAGAACGCTGTCTGCACCGATCTCGTCACCGGTGAACGGGTGACGACCGCAGAGGTGACGGACGGGGTGACGGTCACCGTGCCGAGCACCGCGGCCATCAACTGCACGCTGTTCAACCGCGCGCCCTCGCCGGAGGCGACCGTCACCGTCGACAAGCAGTGGATCGTGAACGGCGTCACCTATGCCGAGGGCGCACAGCCGAGTGACCTGTCCGCGCAACTCCAGCTCACGGGGCCCGGCGACGCGGGCCCGACCGACCAGGGGTGGGGTGTCACCCGAGGCGGCTACGCGCAGGGGGGCACGACCACCATCTCGGAGGACGTCAGCCTGATCGACCCCACGTTGTGCACCAGCAGCGCCGCGGTCACCAGCACGAACGGGCAGGCCGTATCGATCCCCCTCGGTGACGAGGGGTACGAGTTCGCCTTGAGCCAGGCACAGAACACCGCCACCATCACCAACACCGTCACCTGCGAGAGCCGCCTCACCCTGAGCAAGGAGGTCGACGGCGGCGACGCCGATCCGGCCAGCTGGACACTGAACGCCTCCTTCCTCGCGACGCCGGAGGTCCCCACCGGGATCGAGGGCTTCTCCGGTTCAGACGGCGACCCCGCCGTCGACTCGCAAGAGGTCACCCCGAACGCCCGGTACCAGCTGTTCGAGAACGGCGGCGACCCGCGCTATCTGCAGGTCGACCAGCGCACCGACCTCCAGTCGAACCCGCTCTCCACCGGCTCCGCCACCTGCATCCGGGTCGATGAGAACGGTGATCCGTACCCCAACAGCGGATACTCCGACGGCATCAACGGCGGCGTGAACGTGCCACTGGGCTATCGCGTCGAATGCACCTTCGTGAACCAGGACGCCCAGGTCACCCTGCTGAAGAACGTCGTCAACGACGACGGCGGTGCCGCCACCGCCGACGAATGGGAGCTGACCGCGACCCCCGACACGTTCGAGGGGCTCGAGCCCACGACCGTCACCGGTTCCGAGGACGTCGTGCCCGAGAGCATCATCCAGATCCGGCCGAACCACGTCTACACGCTGACCGAGTCCGACGTGGAGGGCTACGAGTTCTCCCGTCTGCAGCGACGGGTCGGTGACGAGTGGGTCGACGTCGAGGCGAACCCGGACCCCACCGGGTACCCGCAGCAGAACGCCGACGGTGACTGGCAGATCACGGTGCCGCCGCTGGGCGGCCCGGTGTACCGCTTCGTCAACGACGACATCGCGCCGACTCTCACGCTGGTCAAGGAGGTCGAGAACGACACCGGCGGCACGGCCGTGGCGACCGACTGGACACTCACCGCCGAGACACCGGGCGGCCCGAACCTCAGCGGTGCGAGCGGCAGCGCGGAGGTCACTTCCCAACCGGTCGCCGCAGGCGTGGTCTACACGATCGGCGAGACGGGACCTGCCGGATACGACTGGACCGAACTGAGCTGCACCGGCTACCCCGACACCACCAGGGCAGCCCCCGAGCTCACCCTCCAACCGGGTGACGACGTCACCTGCACGCTCACGAACAACGATGTCGTGGTGCCGGTGACCGTGGCGAAGGCGGACGGCACCGCATCGCAGGGCGCGGACGGCGTCTGGACCATCCGGTACACCGTGGTGGTCACGAACAGCAGCGCCACAC
The DNA here is from genome assembly GCA_023421635.1 of Actinomycetes bacterium. Lineage (GTDB taxonomy): Bacteria > Actinomycetota > Actinomycetes > Actinomycetales > Microbacteriaceae > Microbacterium. The sequence goes on from JAEZSU010000139.1 coordinate 9,881, forward strand.
TGCCCACGAGCTACTCCCTCACCGACGTGCCCGGTTTCGACGAGAGCTTCACCGTGCTCAGCCAGGCATGGGAGGGGTCCCCCGACGTCACGGACGTCCCGCTCGAGGCGGGCGGCAGCGACGAGTACGTCGCCGTGATCACCGCCGAGGTGAACCGCACGCCGGTCGAGGAGACGGCCCTGGAGTGCACGACGAGCGGCGGCGGCTTCTTCAACACGGCCGAGGTGACCTACCCGGGCGGGGACGCCAGCGACAGCGGATGCGCCGTGCCCGCGTCGCCGACGGTGGAGAAGATCGCGCAGGCGGCGGTGCAGGATCCCGCGACCGGGCAGTGGACGCTCAGCTACCAGGTGCGCGTCGCGAACCCCAGCAGCATCGACCTGGCCTATGAACTGGACGACACCGTCGGCGCGCTGCCGTCGGGCGTCAGCGGCGGGGAATGGACCGCATCCGACCCGGTCGTCGTCGGCGGCGGCACGTTCGTGCGCAGCAGCGGTCCGGTGGGAGCCGGTCCGCTCGCCACCGGCACGCTCCCACCCGGCGCCACCCACACCTACACGCTGTCTCGCACCGTCACCGTCGCCGCCGAGGTGGCGGACGACGCGCTCACCTGCGGCACGGTGGTGGGAGAGGGCGGCGGCGTCTGGAACACCGCCACCGTCACCAACGGCATCACCGAGGGGGAGTCCTCGGACTGCGCGGAGATCGACCGGCCCGGTGCAGACATCGCCAAGACGGTGACCTCGACGCGTCAGCTCGCCGACGGCACGTGGGAGATCACCTACGACGTGACCGCCACGAACGCCTCCGAGACGCTCGCGGCCGTCTACACGCTGACCGACGAGCTCCGGTTCGGCGGCGACATCACGGTGCAGGGCGCGTCGTGGACCGGTCCGACCGGCGGTGGCGACTTCGCGCCCGACGGCACCGCCACGTTCGCGACCGACCGCACTCTCGCCCCGCAGGGCGCCGAGACCTACACCGTCGTGGCGCGTGCGGTGGTCGACGCGGCCGCGTGGGAGGAAGGCGACCTCACGTGCACGGGAACGGAAGCGGGCGGGTTCTTGAACGTCGCCGTCCTCACCGCCCGGGGTGAGGACACCCCCGCCTCCGACTGCGCGGAGCCCGCATTGCCGACCATCGAGAAGGTCGGGATCGCCGCGACGCAGGACACGACCTCCCCTCGGCGCTGGACGGTCACCTATGACGTCACCGTCACCTCCGGCGGCTACGACACCTTCTACTCCCTCTCTGACTCGCCGGCCTTCCCGACCGGGGTCACGCTCGTCGAAGGCACCGCCCAGCGCACCGACGTCGGCGACCAGCCGGTGGTGAGCCTGACCCCCGGCGCCGAGTTCGTCACCGATGCGCCGCTCGCGGCAGACGGCGTCCACGTCTACCGCGTGACGTGGACGGTCGAACTCACGGACGCCTACAGCGAGGACGACGCCGAGTGCACGGGGGAGCCTGGCAACGGGTTCTTCAACGCCGCAGAGCTGCAGGTGGGCGACATCCCCATCGACACCACGGCCTGCATCCCGGTCGACGAGCGGGTCTATCCCACCGTCGCCAAGACCGTGACCTCCACCGTTCAGGATCCCGCGACGGGACGCTGGATCATCCTGTACGACCTGCAGGTCGAGCTCGCCCCCGCCGGTCCGGACAACCCGAAGGGCCTGTCCGCGACGTACGACCTCGAGGACGCACTGGACTTCGGCGGCGACATCGAGATCGAGAGCGCGTCGTGGACCGGCCAGTCGTCCGGCGACTTCCCGTCGCCGTCCGGGGCAGCGGTCCTGGCGGACGACACCGCGATCGGCGCGGGCGTCACCCACACGTACACCGTGCGGGTCGAGGCGACCGTCACCGCGGCCGCCCAGACGGGCGGGACGACCGCGTGCCTGCCGGACGACTCAGGCGGATTCCTCAACACCGCCCGCCTCACCTCCGCCGCGGTCGAGGTCGACGTGCGCGCGTGCGCCGAGCCGGTGTTCCCCGCGGTCGCCAAGACGGCACTGGGAGACGCGGTCCTCGACCCGTCGACAGGCCTGTGGACGGTCTCCTACGACGTCGCGGTCACGTACCCGGAGACCACGCTCGAGCCGCTGCCCGCGCTCGCGTACGTCCTCACGGACGAGCCCGAGCTCCCGCAGGGGGCCGAGCTCGCCGGGCAGTGGAGCGCGCAGGCGGCGACCGCCGACACGCCGGCGCCGGACCAGCCGACCTGGGACGGCAGCGGCACGTGGACCATCGTCACCAGCGGTCTGGACCCGGGTGCCGACGGGGTCACCGAGCACCGGTACACCGTCACCGCGCAGATCCGCATCACCGACCCCGGATCGGGCGAGCCGGGCGAGTGCGGCGAGCAGGAGGCGCCCGGTTTGCCGATCGACAACACCGCGGTGGTCACCTCGGGCGAGTACACCGCCGATGACGAGGCGTGCGTGCTCGTGCCGTTCGCCGATGTCGGCATCGTCAAGACGACTGACGGGGTCGAGGGCCCCCTCGAGGCGGGTGACACGTTCGACTACGTGCTCACCGTGACCAACAACGGCGCCGTCGAGGCCACCGATGTCACGGTCACGGACCCCGTGCCCGACCGGCTCACCGTGACCGCGCTCGCCCTGTCCGCGGCGCCGGGATGGACGAATGCCAACGCGCCGGCGCTCGTCGGCGAGGACAACACCGTCTCGCTGCAGGCGAGTTCGCTGCCCGTCGACGGCCGGGTGCAGATCCGGGTCACCGTCACGGTGAACGCGTTGCCGGTGCCGGATGTCGTCGAGCTCGGGCCCGAGGACCCCGCGCCGTCTCCCACGCTCCCCGCCAGCACGCTCCTGAACGAGGCGTGTGTCACCGCGGTCGCCGACGACGATCCCACCAACGACTGCGACGACGTGCCCGTGCAGATCCGGGACATCGCCGCCGTGGTGTTCACCCGCTGCGTCGCGGACGTCCCCAGCGTCGGCTTCACCCTGGTCAAGACGGACGATCTCGTCCCGGCCCCGGTCGAGCTGCTCTGGGCCCCGGATGCCGCGGGCTCGGCGACGGAGCCTCCCTCCGTCGAGCGCACCTACGCGGCGGGCGCCACGACCTACACGGACGAGTTCCCGTGGGTGGGTGTGCGGAGCGTCTCCGGCGTCGGCATCGACAACGCCGGGCTCCGCCCGCTCCGCGCGTCCGACTACGCCCCTGGCGGCGGGTACTACCTGCCGGGCACGACCACGGTGATGACGCCGGAGCAGCAGGCCGCGTACGTCGTGAACGGGCTGATCGTGGATCCGAGCGAGGCGGACTACGCCTGGCGCGGTGCGACAACCCTCACCCTGACGGTCAATCCGAGCCAGACCTTCCGCATCCCTGCGATGCCGACTGGCGGCGACTGCACCGCGGCACGGCACTCCGACGTCACCATCCAGAAGACCGCGTCCGTGGAGCGGGTGTCTCCGGGAGCGCAGTTCTCCTACACCCTCGAGGTTGCCAACGTCAGCAACGACTCCGCCGCGGAGGACGTGGTCGTCACCGACAGCATCCCGGCGGACATCCGCATCACGGACGTCTCCTGGGCCGGCAAGGGCGACCCGGACGCGTTCCCGACCTGGCGCACCTGCGCGGTGACCGGACAGGGCAGCGGCGGATACGGCGGGACGCTCCGATGCGAGCTGTTCGGCCCGCTGCAGCCCGCCGGTGCGGACCTGGGCGCGTCGTCCGCGCCGACCATCACGCTGCGCGCGACGGTGGCGCCCGACGCCTCGGAGGGGACCGTGCGCAACGTCGCGGTCGTCGAGTCCCACACGTTCGGAGACCCCGACGACCGGAGCAGGCACACCGATGACGCCGTCATCCGGGTCTCCGTGCTCGCCGCGACGGGCGACCGGACGGCGCTCATCCTGCTGGTCCTCGGCGGCCTCGCGGTCGTCATCGGCGTCACGGTCCTGGTGGTCCGCCGGAGCCGGAAGGACGGCGACGTCCCCACCGGGTGAGGACACGCGGGGCGACACGCCCGGGTTTGCGACACGCCCGGGCGACACGTAGACTAGTCAGGTTCCACATTCCGCGTGCGCGCTTGCGTGCGCCGGATCACTGCCAGGGCAGTGCATAGAGCGAGTCTCTAGGCCGCGGGCAGCAGAACAGCACCCCACACAGAACCGTCGGGAAACCGGCGGTTCGCCGCGTGCGGCGGTGGGGCCGGAGCCACCTGGTTCCGGACTGACATGAGAACAGCGGTGCAGCATCCCGCGAAAGCGGAAGAGTGCCCCGGCGCGTGAGCGTCGCCGTGCGTCCAATGCCCCCGAACCCGGTGCGGTACGACGCGAGAAAGAGAGTGAGCAGACAATGGCGGGACAGAAGATCCGCATTCGCCTGAAGTCGTACGACCACGCAGGTCTCGACTCGTCGGCACGCAAGATCGTCGACACCGTGACCCGTGCCGGCGCGACGGTCGTGGGCCCGGTGCCCCTTCCGACCGAGAAGAACGTCGTCGCCGTCATCCGGTCGCCCCACAAGTACAAGGACAGCCGCGAGCACTTCGAGATGCGCACCCACAAGCGCCTGATCGACATCATCGACCCGACGCCGAAGGCCGTCGACTCGCTGATGCGTCTCGACCTCCCGGCCGACGTCAACATCGAGATCAAGCTCTGAGGTTCGACATGGCTGACATCACCACCAAGACTTCCAAGGGTCTGCTGGGCACCAAGCTCGGCATGACGCAGGTCTGGAACGAGGCGGGCAAGCTCGTCCCCGTCACCGTGATCCAGATCACCCCCAACGTCGTGACCCAGGTCCGCACCCCCGAGAAGGACGGCTACTCGGCCGTCCAGATCGCCGCGGGTCAGATCGACCCCCGTAAGGTCACCAAGCCCCTCGAGGGCCACTTCGAGGCCGCCGGGGTCACCCCCCGCCGCCACCTCACCGAGATCCGCACCGCGGACGCCGCTGACTACTCACTCGGTCAGGAGCTCACGGTCGACGGTCTTTTCGAGGCTGGCCAGCTGGTCGACGTCGTCGGCACCAGCAAGGGCAAGGGCACCGCGGGTGTCATGAAGCGTCACAACTTCAAGGGCGTCTCCGCATCCCACGGTGCGCACCGCAACCACCGCAAGCCCGGTTCCATCGGTGCCTCGTCGACGCCCAGCCGCGTCTTCAAGGGCATGCGCATGGCCGGCCGCATGGGTGGCGAGCGCGTGACCGTCCTCAACCTCACGGTGCACGCCATCGACGCCGAGAAGGGTCTGCTGCTCGTCAAGGGCGCCGTCCCCGGTGCGCGTGGCCGCATCGTCTACGTCCGCAACGCAGTGAAGGGTGCCTGATCATGGCTGACTCGACTCTCGCGCTCGACGTCCGCAAGGCAGACGGCAAGAAGGCCGGCTCCGTGGAGCTGCCCGCCGCACTGTTCGACGTCAAGACGAACATCCCGCTCATCCACCAGGTCGTCGTCGCGCAGCTCGCGGCGGCTCGCCAGGGCACCCACTCGACCAAGCGTCGCGGTGAGGTCTCCGGTGCCGGCCGCAAGCCCTTCAAGCAGAAGGGCACGGGTAACGCCCGTCAGGGCTCCATCCGCGCGCCGCACATGACCGGTGGTGGCATCGTGCACGGCCCGAAGCCGCGCAACTACTCGCAGCGCACCCCCAAGAAGATGGTCGCAGCGGCCCTTCTCGGTGCGCTGAGCGACCGCGCCCGCGGGCAGCGTCTGCACATCGTCGACAGCTTCGGCATCGAGGGCGCGCCCTCGACCAAGGCCGCCGCCGCCGTGCTCGCGAGCCTGAAGGCCACGAAGAACGTCCTCGTCGTCATCGAGCGAGGCGACGAGCTCAGCATCAAGAGCGTCCGCAACCTCGCGTACGTCCACGTGCTGACCTTCGACCAGCTGAACGCCTACGACGTGCTCGTCTCCGACGACATCGTCTTCACCAAGGCCGCCTACGACGCCTTCGTCGCGGCGAAGTCGGCCACCGAGGAGGTCTCGGCATGACCGCCGTCAACAAGGACCCGCGCGACATCATCCTGAAGCCGGTCGTCTCCGAGAAGAGCTACGGACTCATCGACGAGGGCAAGTACACGTTCTACGTGGACACCCGCGCGAACAAGACCGAGATCAAGCTCGCCATCGAGAAGATCTTCGGCGTCAAGGTCGCTTCGGTCAACACGATCAACCGCGTCGGCAAGGCCCGTCGCACCCGGTTCGGCATCGGCAAGCGCAAGGACACCAAGCGCGCGATCGTCACGCTGAAGTCGGGCACCATCGACATCTTCACGGCAGTCGGCTGACGGCCAGGGGAGAGGACAAACACATGGCTATTCGCAAGTACAAGCCGACGACCCCTGGTCGCCGCGGCTCGTCGGTGGCTGACTTCGCAGAGATCACCCGGTCGACGCCCGAGAAGTCGCTCCTGCGTCCGCTCGCCAAGACCGGTGGTCGCAACAACCAGGGTCGCATCACGACGCGTCACATCGGTGGTGGCCACAAGCGCCAGTACCGCGTGATCGACTTCCGTCGGAACGACAAGGACGGCATCAACGCCAAGGTCGCCCACATCGAGTACGACCCCAACCGCACCGCGCGCATCGCGCTGCTGCACTACGCGGACGGCGAGAAGCGCTACATCATCGCGCCGAACAAGCTGTCGCAGGGTGACGTCGTCGAGTCGGGTCCCAACGCCGACATCAAGCCCGGCAACAACCTGCCGCTGCGCAACATCCCCACCGGTACCGTGATCCACGCGATCGAGCTGCGTCCCGGCGGCGGTGCGAAGATGGCCCGTTCGGCCGGCGCCTCCGTGCGTCTGGTCGCGAAGGACGGCCCCTACGCGCAGCTGCGTCTGCCCTCGGGCGAGATCCGCAACGTCGACGCCCGCTGCCGCGCCACGATCGGCGAGGTCGGCAACGCTGAGCAGTCCAACATCAACTGGGGCAAGGCCGGCCGGAACCGCTGGAAGGGCATCCGCCCGACCGTCCGCGGTGTCGCGATGAACCCGGTCGACCACCCGCACGGTGGTGGTGAGGGCAAGACCTCCGGTGGTCGCCAC
>JAEZSU010000222.1 GCA_023421635.1 Actinomycetes bacterium
GGTCTCGGCGCCCCCCCCCCCCCCCCCCCCCCCCCCCGACGCCTCAGGCATTCCGGGCGACGCTCCGGAGGATCCCGAGGCCCGTGATCTCGATCTCGATCTCGTCTCCGGCCTGGAAGGGGCCGACCCCCGCCGGTGTGCCGGTGAGGATGACGTCGCCCGGCAGCAGCGTGAACACCGACGAGGCGTACGCGATGATGTCGGCGACCGGATGGATCATGTCGCTGAGCGGCGCGTCCTGCTTGACCTCGCCGCCCACCCGGGTCACGAGCCGCGCGGCTGCCGGATCGAAATCGGTCTCGATCGCGGGGCCGAGGGGGCAGAACGTGTCGAAGCCCTTCGCCCGCGACCACTGGCCGTCCGAGCGCTGCAGATCGCGCGCGGTGACGTCGTTGCCGATCGTGTACCCGAAGACGTGGTCCAGCGCCCGCTCTGCGGGGACGTTCTTGGTCACCTTGCCGATGACGACGGCGAGCTCACCCTCGAAGTCGGTGCGCTCGGACTGCGGCGGGCGGACGATCGCGTCGTTCGGACCGATGATCGCGGTGTTGGGCTTCAGGAACAGCAGCGGCTCCTCCGGTGCCTCATCGCCCATCTCGGCGGCATGGTCGCGGTAGTTCTTGCCCACGCACACGATCTTCGAGCGCGGGATGACCGGTGCCAGCAGCGTGATCTCGCTCAGCGGGATGCGCGTGCCGGTCGTGTCGTACCCGGCGTACATCGGGTCACCGGCGAGTTCGACGATCTCGCGGCCGTCGACGATGCCGTAGCGGATGGCGTCCTGGTGGCTGAAACGGGCGATCCTCATGCCGTGCCCTCAGTCGTCCATCCGCAGCATCCAGCCGTGCCGGTCCTCGCGGCGGCCGTATTGGATGTCGGTCAGCTCCTCGCGCAGCGACAGCGCCAGTGTGCCGCTGGGCTGCTCGTCGAAGAAGTCCTTGCCCTTGAGCTCGCCGATCGGGGTGACGACCGCGGCGGTGCCGCAGGCGAACACCTCGACGATGTCGCCCGAGGCGACGCCGTCGCGCCACTCCTGCAGCGAGACGTTCCGGCCCTCGACCTTGTGGCCGCGGTCGCGCGCGAGCTGCAGGATCGACTCGCGGGTGATGCCCTCGAGGATGGACTCGGACTGCGGGGTGACGAGCGTCCCGTCCTTGTAGACGAACACGATGTTCATGCCGCCGAGCTCCTCGACGTTGCCGTCCTGGTCGAGGAACACGACCTGGTCGCATTCGTTCTCGTACGCCTCGGCCTGGGGCAGGAGGCTCGCCGCGTAGTTGCCGCCGGTCTTCGCGGCGCCGGTGCCGCCCTTGCCGGCACGGGCGTAGTCCTCGCTGAGCCAGATCGACACGGGCGTGACGCCGCCCTTGAAGTACGCCCCGGCCGGGCTGGCGATGAGGTAGTAGGCGACCTTGTGCGCGGGGCGCACCCCCAGGAACGCCTCCTTCGCGAACATGAAGGGCCGCAGGTACAGGCTCTGGTCCTCCCCCGACGGCACCCAGTCGCCGTCGACCGCGATGAGCTCGCGGATCGACTGGATGAAGTACGACACCGGCAGCTCCGGCAGTGCCAGGCGGCGCGCAGAGCGCTGCAGCCGACGGCCGTTCTGGTCGGGGCGGAAGGTGTGCACCGAACCGTCCGCGTGGCGGTACGCCTTGATGCCTTCGAAGATCTCCTGCCCGTAGTGCAGCACGGCTGCGGCAGGGTCGAGCGAGATCGGCCCGTAGGGCTGCACACGCGGGCGGTGCCAGCCCCCTCGGACGGACCAGCAGATGTCGACCATGTGGTCGGTGAAGTGCTGCCCGAATCCGGGGCTCTTCAGGATCTCCTCGCGTGCGGCGGGCGATGCCGCTGCGAGGTTGCGGGTGACGGCGAACTCGAGTGCGTCGAGTCCGGCATCGGGGTCGGTGTCGAGGAACGTCATGGCTGTCTCACTGGTCTGCGCTGTGCGCTGTCGGGGGCCGGGGATGCGGCGGCTACCAGGCTACGCCTGGACGGCCGCGGCGATCGCGTCGCCGATCTGGGATGTGGAGCGGGCCCGGTCGCCGCGGGCCGCGATGTCCTGCTCCACCGCGCGGGTCACGCGGGCGGATTCGTCGCGCAGCCCGAGGTGGTCGAGCAGCAGTGCGACGGAGAGGATGGCAGCGGTGGGGTCGGCCTGCTGCGTCCCGGCGATGTCGGGTGCGGAGCCGTGCACCGGCTAGAACATCGAGGGGAAGGTGCCGTCGGGGTTGATGTTCCCCGAGGCGGCGAGACCGATGCCGCCGGTCACGGCACCGGCGAGGTCGGTGAGGATGTCGCCGAAGAGGTTGTCGGTCACGATCACGTCGAAGCGGCCCGGGTTCGTGACGAGGAAGATCGTCGCGGCGTCGACGTGCAGGTAGTCGACGGCGACGCCCGGGTGGGATGCGGCGACCTCGTCGATGATCCGCTTCCACATGCCGCCGGCGTGGACGAGCACGTTGGTCTTGTGCACGAGGGTCAGCTTCTTCCGGCGCCGCTCGGCGAGCTCGAACGCGTAGCGGACGACCCGCTCGATCCCGAAGGCGGTGTTGACGGAGGTCTCGTTGGCCACCTCGTGCGGCGTGCCCCGCCGGATGGAGCCGCCGTTGCCGACGTAAGGCCCCTCGGTGCCCTCGCGGACGACGACGAAGTCGATCTCGCCGGGCTCAGCGAGCGGCCCGGAGGCACCGTCGTAGAGCTTCGAGGGCCGGAGGTTCACGTAGTGGTCGAGCTCGAAGCGGAGCTTGAGCAGCAAGCCGCGCTCGATGTTGGCATCCTTCAGCCGCGGGTCGCCGGGCACGCCGCCCACCGCGCCGAGGAGGATCGCGTCCTGCGCGCGGATCGCGTCGAGGTCTTCCTCGCTGAGCGTGTCGCCGGTCTCGAGGTACCGTGCCGCGCCGAGCGAGAACCGGGTCTTGCGGAACTCCACGTCGGATCCGGCAGTGGCCGCATCCAGCACCTTCTCGGCTTCGGCGACCACCTCGGGGCCGATGCCGTCTCCGGGGATGACGGCCAGGTTCACGACACGCGACATTGCTCTCCTCGATCGATATCCACGCCACGGCGCGTCGATGAGGACGCTATGACGCGTTACGGGACCTTCTCAGCGTAGTGGCCGCGAGCACCGCGGCCGTGACGACGAGCCCGGCACCGATGAGGGAGGTCACCACGACGCCGCTGTCGAAGGCCGTCGCGGCCGCGGCGCGCAGGGCCTCGCCGGAGGGGCCGAGC
>JAEZSU010000155.1 GCA_023421635.1 Actinomycetes bacterium
CGCCGCCACGGTGGCGGCCGACGACGCCGCGGCGCGGCTGCCGATCGACCACCTGGAGGCGCTGCACGCCACCGGCCTCGACGCCGCGTTCCTCCCCCGCGAGCACGGCGGCGAGGCCCTTTCCTACGCCACGCTCGGCGCGGTCGTGCGCACCCTCGCCGCGGCGCACCCGGCGGTCGCGACCGTGTGGCTCATGCACCTGGGCGCCGCCCACGCGCTGGTGCCCCTCTCCTCCCCCGAGGCGGCCGCGGTCTTCGCCGCAGAGCTGCGCGCCGGACGCCGCTTCGCCAACGCGCTCTCCGAGCCCGCCGGCGGCAACTTCTTCCTGGCATCGCAGCAGGACGCCACCCCAGCAGGCGAGGACTGGACCATCACCGGCCGGAAGGTGTTCGTCTCCGGCTCCGAGGCCGCGGCGCACCTGTTCATGAACACCCGCATCGACGGGAACCCGGCGTTCTTCGGGGTCACCATCGACGACACGGTCTCCTTCCCGCCGATCGACGAGACGATGGGGATGCGGGCCACCCGCAGCCGCACCATCCTGTTCGACGGCACCCCGCTGCAGCGCTCGCGCATGTGCGCGCCGCCGGCACCCGACTACGCGAATCTCATCACGGTCGGGTTCGCGTTCCTCTCGATCGGCATCGCGCAGTCCGCGATCGACGCGATCGCGCAGACGGCGAACAAGGAGAAGGGCGGGTCCAAGCTCGCCGACGTGCAGTGGGTCCGTCAGCAGACCGCCGCAGCGTGGGCCGAGATCGAGGCCGCGCGCCTGCTCGCCGAGCGCACCGCCTGGCTCGCCGACCAGCGCTCGCCCGAGGCGATGCTCGCCGCGACCGAGGCGAAGATGCACGCGAACGAGGTCGCCAAGCGCGCCGCCGAGGTCGCGGTCCGGATCGGCGGCGGCGGCGGGTACCTGCTCGCCTCGCCCATCCAGCGCATCTTCCGCGACGCGCAGGCCGGCGCCCTGATGGCGTACTCGGTGCCGTTCAGCCAGGACGTCGTCGGCGGCTGGGTGCTGCAGGCTTCCTGACCCCGTCGGCGCCCACGACGGCACCGACACGACGCGGCCCGCGATTCCGCTGCGGCATTGTTCATGCCCCGGAAACGCGGGCCGCGTCTGCGCGTCACGACGGCACGGTCGAATGGGAACGCGCGCCGCTCCTCGCGCGTGTCCCACCGCACCACCGGAAGGATGCCATGAGCCTCCACCTGCTCACCGCCGACATCGTCGTCACCATGAACGACACCCGAGAGGTCCGCACCGACGCCGGCGTCGCCATCGACGGCGACACGATCGTCGCGGTGGGCTCGGCCGCCGAGCTCCGCACCGCCCACCCGTCCGCACCGCACCGGCACCTGACCGACCGGGTGCTCATGCCGGGCCTGGTGAACGCGCACCACCACTCCGGGCTCCTGCGGGGCACCGCCGAGCACCTGCCGGTGTGGGAGTGGCTGCGGTTGCACATCGATCCGATGCACCGGGTGCTCCAGCCGGAGGACGCGGAGGCCGCCGCCTGGCTCTGCTACGCGGAGGGCCTGCTGTCGGGCACCACCACGGTCGTCGACATGTGGCGGTACATGGACGGCGCCGCACGCGCCGCCGACGCGCTCGGCAACCGGGTCGTGACCGTGAACTACGTCGGCGAGCACCCCGACTACGACTACTTCGACACCCTCGACGACAACGAGCGGATGCTGCAGGACTGGGCCGGCCACGACCGCGTCATGCCCTGGGTGGGCCTCGAGCATCCGTTCTATGCGGACGACGCCGGGCAGCGCCGCGCGATCGCGCTGGCGCAACGCCACGGCACCGGGCTGTACACGCACTGCAGCGAGTCCGAACTCGACGTGCGGCTGTTCGCCGAGCGCACCGGGGCTCGGCCCATGGTCGCCCTCGACCGCCTCGGGTTCTTCGACACCCCGCGCACGATGATCGCGCACGCCGTGTGGCTGGACGCCGACGAGATCGATCTCATGGCCGCCCGCGGCGTGAGCGTCTCGCACAACCCGGTGAGCAACATGAAGCTCGCGAGCGGCTTCGCGCCGGTCGCCGAGCTGCTCGCCGCGGGCGTCGCGGTCGGCCTCGGCACCGACGGCGAGAAGGAGAACAACAACCTCGACATGTTCGAGGAGATGAAGGTCGCGTCCCTCATGGGCAAGATCCGCAAGATGGATGCGGCGGCCATGGACTCCTGGCAGGTGCTGCAGATGGCGACCACCGGCGGCGCGCGCGCGATCGGGCAGGAGCAGCGGCTCGGCTCGATCGAGGCCGGCAAGCAGGCCGACCTCGTCGCCGTCCGCACCGACACCCCGCGGATGACCCCGCTCCTGCCGTCGGGCGGCTACGCGAACATCCACCACAACCTCGTGCACGCCGTCCGCGGCAGCGACGTCGACCTCACGATGGTCGCGGGCCGCGTGCTCGTCGACGGCGGCGAACTCGTGAGCGCCGACCTGGGCGAGATCATCGAGCGCGCACGCCGCCGCATCCCCGACCTCTTCGCCCGCCGCAGCGCCTACCTCGACACGGTCGCCGAACCCGAGGGCCTCATGCACTGAGCCGAGGGCGAGGGACGCGTGCGCTCGCACCGCAGTCCGGCTTCGCCGGCAGCCGCCACGCAGCGCGACCGAACGTTCGGGCCGGGTGTCGGATGCGGCGCGCACGGCGATGTCGGGGCCGCCGCCTAGCCTTGACCCATGGCCTCGAAGCGTTCCGCCCCCGCCCCCTACCGGTGCACCGAATGCGGCTGGACGACCGCGAAGTGGGCCGGCCGCTGCGGGGAGTGCCAGCAGTGGGGCACGGTCGTCGAGGCCGCGCAGCAGACCGGGGTGCGGCGCGGGTTCACGCGGGCGGCGCCGACCGGCGACCGCCGGGCGCGGCCCATCACCCAGCTGTCCACGATCGATTCGCCGCGCCGCCCGACCGGGGTGGACGAGTTCGACCGGGTGCTCGGCGGCGGCATCGTGCCGGGAGCGGCCGTGCTGCTCTCCGGCGAACCGGGCGTCGGCAAGTCCACGCTGCTGCTCGAGGTCGCCGCGCGCGCCGCCCGCGACGGGCACCGCGTGCTGTACGTGAGCGCCGAGGAGTCCACCGCGCAGGTGCGGCTGCGCGCCGAGCGCACCGGCGCCCTCCACGACGAGCTCTACATCGCCAGCGAGACCGACCTGGCCTCGCTGGTCGGTCAGGTCGACGAGGTCGCGCCGGGTCTGCTCATCGTCGACTCGGTCCAGACGGTCTCCTCCGCCCTCAGCGAGGGCCTCGCCGGGCACCCCAGTCAGGTGCGCGAGGTCGCGGCGACCCTCGTGCGGGTCGCCAAGGAGCGCGCCCTGCCCGTGCTCATGGTCGGCCACGTCACCAAGGACGGCTCGATCGCGGGCCCGCGCCTGCTCGAGCACCTCGTCGACGTCGTCTGCCACTTCGAGGGCGACCGGCAGACGTCGCTGCGGTTCGTGCGGGCGCTGAAGAACCGGTTCGGGCCCACGGACGAGGTGGGTTGCTTCGAGATGACCGGCGACGGCATCGCCGAGGTGCCCGACCCCTCGGGGCTGTTCCTCAGCACCGGGTCACCCGTGAGCGGCACCTGCGTCGCGGTGGCGCTCGAGGGCAAGCGGGCGCTGCCGGTGGAGATCCAGGCGCTGGTGGTGCCCGCATCCGGGCCCAACCCGCGGCGGGTCGTGAACGGCGTGGAGTCCTCGCGCGTCGCGATGATCCTCGCCGTCCTCGAGCGGCGGGCGCGGCTGCGGCTGAGCGAGCGCGACGTGTACGTGTCGACCGTGGGCGGGGTGAAGCTCACCGAACCCGCGACCGACCTCGCCATCGCACTGGCCATCGCGAGCGCGGCCACCGACCAGCCGGTGCCGCACAAGGTCGCCGCGTTCGGCGAGCTGAGCCTCACCGGCGAGATCCGCGCGGTGACGCAGCTGGCCCAGCGTCGCGCCGAGGCGACCAGGCTGGGCTACGACGAGCTCGTGGACGCGTCGATCCTCGACGTGACGAACGCGCTCATGCTGCTGCAGGTGATCGCCCGGCAGGCCGATCCCGAACCGCCCGCGGTGCAGAGTGCGTTCTAAGCCTCGATCGAGAGCGCCTCGATGATGTCGTCGGGCGACGCCTGCAGCGGATGCGGGCCGGCGATGTCGAAGAACACCGTGGTGATCTCCTCGCGGTGCGCGGTGAGGAACCGCAGCAGCGTGGCGGGGTCCTGCAGGGCGACGGCCGGGGGCAGGGTCGCGGGCTTGTGGAGCGCGTCGCTGAACAGCAGCAGCGCCACCTGGCCGTTCTCGGGGTCGCGGTAGGTCCACACCTCGCCCTGGTCGAGCGGGTTGTCCTTGGCGCCCGGCCGCATGAGCGGCACGACCGTCGGGCCGTGGCGCAGCGCGAACGCCACCGCCGCCATGTCCTGCGTCTGCAGCGCATCGCTCAGCGCCGTGTTGCGGAACTCCGGTTGCGGCTTGCCGCGCTTCTTCCCCGCCATCCCTCCAGCGTATCCGTCCGGTCACGCCTGGCCGCGGGCCGGGTCAGGACAGGAAGCCGCGCATGAGCGCCTCGGACGCGGCGAGGTGGTCCAGCATCGCCGCCTCCGCCGCATCCGCCCGGCCGGCGAGGATCGCCTGCACGATCCGCTGATGCTGCGCCTCCGAGTGCTCGATCGCGCGGGGCAGCAGCGGGAAGGTGTCGAGCCACGTGTTCACCCGCGCGCGGTTCTCCGCGACCAGCGGCACGAGCGAGGGGATGCCGGCGGCCTCGGCGATGGTGAGGTGCAACAGCGAGTCGAGCCGGCGGTACTCGTCGAGCGAGGCGGCGGCCGCGGCAGTGTGCCGCTGCCACAGCGCGTCGCGCTCCTCCGCAGTCATGGTGCGCTGCGCGGCGGCACGGGCGGCGCCGCCCTCGAGCACCCGCCGCATCCCGAGCGTGTCGTCGATCTCGTCCGGCGCCACCTCGAGCGGGGTCGCCGGCCGCGGCAGCGGGTCGGCGACGAACGTGCCGCCGTAGCGTCCTCGCCGCGGGACGAGGAATCCGGCGTCGCTGAGCTCGCGGATCGCCTCGCGCACGGTGTCGCGGCTCACGCCGTACATCTCGGCGAGCGCGCGCTCCGGCGGCAGTGCCTCGCCGGGCGCGACCACCCCGATGCGGATGGTCTGCGCGATGCGGGAGACCGTGTCCTCGAGCGCGTTGGTCCGCCGCACCGGGCGGTAAACCGCCCGCTGCACGTCGTCCCACACGGCGTCCGTCACGGCCCTATTCTCCCCCGCGCACGCGCGTCGGAATCCAGGCTGCGCGCACCGATCGGGCCGATATCGGCCCCCCGGATGCGGTTGCTGCCTGAATTCCGACACCGCGGCGCATCAGAGCGGGGTGACGTACGCGTTCGTGATGCCGCCGTCGACGACGAACGCGGTGGCGGTGATGAACGATGCGTCGTCGGATGCGAGGAAGGCGACGGCGGCGGCCAGTTCCTCCGGCTCGGCGAACCGGCCCATCGGCACGTGCACGAGCCGCCGCTGCGCACGTTCCGGGTCCTTGGCGAACAGCTCCTGCAGCAGCGGCGTGTTCACCGGCCCCGGGCACAGCGCGTTCACCCGGATGCCCTGACGGGCGAACTGCACACCGAGCTCGCGCGTCATGGCGAGCACCCCGCCCTTGGAGGCGGTGTAGGAGATCTGCGAGGTCGCGGAGCCGAGAAGCGCAACGAAGGATGCGGTGTTGATGATCGAGCCGCGGCCCGCCGGCACCATGTGCCGCAGCGCAGCACGCGAGCAGAGGTAGACGCTCGTGAGGTTCACCTGCTGCACCCGGTCCCAGGCCGGTAGCTCGGTCGTCTCGATCGAGTCGTCGTCGGCGGGGGAGATGCCGGCGTTGTTGAACGCGATGTCGACCCGACCGAAGTCTTCCGCCGTCCCGTCGAAGAGCGCATCCACCGACGCCTGGTCGGCCACGTCGACCGGGCGGAACACCCCGCCGACCTCCGCGGCGGCGCGCTCCCCCGCATCCGGGTCCACATCGCCGATCACGACACGGGCGCCCTCCGCCGCGAACCGGCGGGCGGTGGCCAGGCCGATGCCGGAGCCGCCGCCGGTGATGATCGCGACGCGGTCCTGCAGCCGGTGGGTGAGATCCATTGCTTCCTCTTCCTGTCGGGTCGGGTCGGTGCTGCGCCGGTGCGGGCGCCGCCGGTCACGGGGCGTCGGTGGCGAAGAACACGTTCTTCGTCTCGGTGAAGTGCTCGGCGGCGTCGGGGCCGAGTTCGCGGCCGAGGCCCGATGCCTTCATCCCCCCGAACGGCGTCCAGTAGCGCACCGAGGCGTGCGAGTTGACCGACAGCACCCCGCTCTGCACCGCGCGCGAGACGCGCACGGCTCGGCCGAGGTTCTCGGTCCACAGCGACCCGGCCAGTCCGTACGCGGTGTCGTTCGCGAGCCGGATGGCGTCGGCCTCGTCGTCGAACGGCAGCACCGCGACGACCGGGCCGAACACCTCCTCCTGCGCGATCCGGTCGTCGGGGCGGGCGAGCACGACCGCGGGGGCGAACCAGAACCCGTCACCTTCGGGCGCCGTGCCGCGGAACGCGATGTCGGCACCGTCGAGGAACCCGGCGACACCCTCCCGGTGCGCCGCCGAGATGAGCGGCCCCATGTCGGTGTCCTCGGATGCCGGGTCCCCCACCCGCCACGCCCGCACCGCCGGTTCGAGCAGCTCGAGGAACCGGTCGTAGACGCTCCGCTGCACGAGCAGACGGCTGCGCGCGCAGCAGTCCTGCCCGGCGTTGTCGAAGACGGATGCGGGGACCGCCGCCGCGGCGGTGGCGAGGTCCGCATCCTCGAAGACGATGTTCGCGCTCTTGCCGCCGAGCTCGAGCGTCACCGGCTTCAGCATGCGCGCGCAGCCCGCGGCGACCGACACCCCCACCTCGGTGGAGCCCGTGAAGACCACCTTGCGCACGTCCGGATGCGAGACGAAGCGCTGCCCGACGACCGAGCCGGCGCCGACGATCACCTGGAACAGGCCATCCGGAAGGCCCGCCGCGAGCGCCAGTTCGCCGAGCCGCAGCGCGGTGAGGGGGGTGAGCTCTGCGGGCTTGAGCAGCACCGCGTTGCCGGCGGCGAGCGCGGGCGCGAACCCCCACGAGGCGATCGTCATGGGGAAGTTCCACGGCACGATCACCCCCACCACGCCGTACGGCTCGTGGAAGGTGACGTCCAGCCCGCCGGGCACCGGGATCTGGCCGCCCATCAGGCGTTCCGGTGCGCCTGCATAGTAGTTCAGGACCTGCGCGACGTGACCTGCCTCCCACCGGGCGGAACCGATCGGATGCCCGGAGTTGCGCACCTCGAGCTGTGCCAGTTCCTCGACGTGTTCCTCGACGACCCGCGCGAAGGCGCGGAGCGCATCGGCGCGCGCGCCCGGTGCGCGCCCGGCCCATTCCCGCTGGGCGACGACGGCGCGGGCCACTGCGGCGTCCACGTCCGCAACGTCGGCACGGGGCAGGGTCGCGATCGGCTGCGCGGTGGCCGGGTCGATGACGGTGATCATGGTCATGCGGTGACCTCCTGTCGGCCGCCGTCGCTCCGGGCGGCGCGGAACGCGGATGCGGCGGCGACGAGGCCGAGGAAGAGGCGCCGATCGGCCGCATCCTCCTCGGGATGCCACTGCACCGCGACGAGGTAGTCGTCGCCCGGCAGCTCGATCGCCTGGACGAGGCCCTCATCGCTGCGGGCGGTGACCAGGAGCCCGTCGCCCACCCGGTCGATGCCCTGGTGGTGGTAGCTGTGCACCGGCAGCGGGCCGGCCCCGACGAGCCCGGCGAGGCGGGTGCCGTCCTCGACGCGCACGGTGTTCCGGGCGAAGACGCCGCCGCCGAGCTTGTACCGCTCGGTGCCGAGCGCCTCGGGCAGGTGCTGGTGCAGGGTGCCGCCCGCCGCGACGTTGATGAGCTGCAGCCCGCGGCAGATGCCGAACACGGGGATGCGGCGGGCACGGGCGCCGCGCAGCAGCGCGAGCTCCCACGCGTCACGATCGGGGCGTGCCGGGTCGCTGAGCGGGTGGCGCTCGGCGCCGTAGAGCTCCGGCTGCACGTCGAGGCCGCCGGTGAGGATGAGCCCGTCGAGGCCGTCCAGCACGACCTCGGCCGCGCGCTCCGGCGACGCCTGCGGGGGCAGCAGCACCGCGGCGGCACCGGAGGCGGTGACCGCCTCGAAGTACTGCTGCGGCAGGAAGGACGCCCGCACATCCCACACGCCCTGGGTGGCGCGCTCCAGGTAGGTCGTCAGCCCGACGACCGGCGGCTCAGAGTCGTTCGAACCCACGCACACGCTCCCAGTCGGTGACGGCGGCATCGTAGGCCTCGACCTCGATGCGCGCCTGGTTGAGGTAGTGCGCGACGACGTCCTCCCCGAACGCCTCGCGCGCCACGGTGGACTCGGCGAACAGGGCCGCCGCCTCACGGAGCGTGGTCGGCAGGGTGTCGACCCCGGCGTCGTACGCGTTCCCGGCCAGCGGTGCCGGCAGCGGCAGCTCGTGCTCGATGCCGTGCAGGCCCCCGGCGATGATGGCGGCGATGGCCAGGTACGGGTTCACGTCGCCGCCGGGCACCCGGTTCTCCACCCGCAGCCCCGCACCGTGCCCGACGACCCGCAGCGCGCAGGTGCGGTTGTCCAGGCCCCAGGCGATGCCGGTGGGGGCGAACGAGCCCTTCGCGAACCGCTTGTACGAGTTGATGGTGGGCGCGTAGAGCAGCGTGAACTCCCGGAGGGTGGCCAGCACTCCGGCGATCCAGTGGCCCATGAGCGGACTGAACCCGTGCTCGCCGTCGCCCGCCATCACCGCGTCGCCGCCGCCCGAGCGCACCGAGAGGTGGATGTGGCAGCTGTTGCCCTCGCGCTCGTTGAACTTGGCCATGAACGTGAGTGCCTTGCCGTGGAGGTCGGCGATCTCCTTGGCCCCGTTCTTGTAGATGGTGTGCTGGTCGGCGGTCTCCAGCGCCTCGGCATAGCGGAAGGCGATCTCCTGCTGCCCGAGGTTGCATTCCCCCTTCACCCCCTCGCAGTAGAGCCCGGCGCCCTCCATGCCGCGGCGGATGTCGCGCAGGAGCGGCTCGAGCCGGGTGGTGGCGAGGAGGTTGTAGTCGACGTTGTAGTCGGTCGCGGGTGCCAGGTCGCGGTAGCCCTTGCGCCACGCCTCACGGAACGAGTCGTCGAAGACGATGAACTCGAGTTCGGTGGCGGCGAACGCGACGAGGTCCCGCTCGGCGAGGCGTTCGCGCTGCCGGGCGAGGATGCTGCGCGGCGCGGGGGCGACCGCATCCCCGCGCTCCCACCGCAGGTCGCTCATCACGAGCGCGGTGCCCGGCTGCCAGGGCACGCGCCGGAGCGTCGCGACGTCGGGGGCGAGGACCATGTCGCCGTACCCGGTCTCCCAGCTCGACATCGCGTACCCCTCGACCGGGTCGAGGTCGACGTCGACGGAGAGCAGGTAGTTGCAGGCCTCGGCGCCGTGGTCGAGCACGACGTCCTGCCACATCCGCCCGGAGACGCGCTTGCCGACGAGCCTGCCCTGCGCGTCGGCGAACGCGACGATGACGGTGTCGATATCTCCGGCGTCGATCGCCGCCGACAGCTCGGCGACGGTGAGATTGCCCGGCATCAGGACGTCCTCTCTCCACCCGGCGGTTCGGGCGGGCCTACCTTTCACCGACGGGTTCGGCAGCCATCCCGCCTCACTGTAACGAGAAAGTCACCCGCAAAGGTAGACGCGCCCTGCCAATAGACGCCACAATCATCCGCAACGCGGACGCGAGGGTGCGTGCGCACCGGCTCTACCCGACGCTTCACGGAGGACGGATGTCTCAGAGCAGTGAACCCCGCAAGGTTTCCGGCGCCACCTACACCCGCGCGGGGACCGACTACTTCGCCAAACGCACCCTGAAGCGCTCGGCCGGCGTGTGGGGCCTGTGGGGCCTCGCCGTGGCGGCGGTCATCTCCGGCGACTTCTCCGGCTGGAACTTCGGCATCGACTTCGCCGGGTTCGGCGGGATGCTGATCGCCTTCGTCATCCTCGTCGCCATGTACTACGGCATGATCTTCTCGATCGGCGAGATGGCCGCCGCGATGCCGCACACCGGCGGCGCCTACTCCTTCGCCCGGAGCGCCATGGGCCCGTGGGGCGGGCTCATCACCGGCGCCGCCGAGACCATCGAGTACGTCGCGACGACCGCGGTGATCGTCTACTTCTCCGCCTCCTACGCCGACGCGATCACGAGCGAGCTGCTGAACTTCTCGATGCCGGCGTGGGTGTGGTGGATCATCCTGTACGCGGCGTTCATCGCCCTCAACGCGGCCGGCGCGCACATCTCGTTCCGGTTCGCGATCGTCGTCTCGATCATCTCCATCGGGATCATCGTCGTCTTCTCGCTGATGGCGATCTTCTCCGGCGCGTTCTCGTGGGCGAGCCTCTGGGACATCGCGCCCGATCCGGGCCAGACCGAGTTCCTCCCCCACGGCGTGCTGCCGATCCTGTTCGCACTGCCGTTCGCGATGTGGTTCTTCCTCGGCATCGAGGAGCTGCCGCTCGCCGCCGAGGAGTCGCACAACCCGGTGCGCGACATCCCGCGGGCGGGGTTCTGGGCCCGCGGCACCCTCATCGTCACCGGCGTGCTCGTGCTCGTCCTGAACACCGGCGTCATCGGGGCAGAGGCCACCGGGGTCGCGGGCGAGCCGCTCCTGGACGGGTTCCGGGCGATCGTGGGCGACGGCCTCGCCGCGGTGCTGGCCCTGTTCGCCCTCGTGGGCCTGCTCGCCTCGCTCCAGGGCATCATGTTCGCGTACGGGCGCAACATGTACTCGCTCTCCCGCGCCGGCTACTACCCGCGGTGGCTGTCGCTGACCGGAAAGCGCCAGACGCCGTGGGTGGCGCTCGTGGTGGGTGCGGTCGTGGGCTTCGTGGCCCTCGTCGTGCTCGACGGGCTCGCCGCCGTGAACGAGGACGTGGGCGCGGTGGCCGGCGCGATCGTGCTGAACATCGCGGTGTGGGGCGCCGTGCTGGCGTACTTCCTGCAGCTGGTGTCGTTCCTGATCCTCCGACGGAAGTACCCGAATGTGGCACGCCCGTACCGGAGCCCCTGGGGCGTCCCGGGCGCCGTCATCGCCGCGGTGATCGCCGCGCTCATCTTCGTCGGGTTCCTCCTGAACCCCACGTTCCTCCCGGCGATCATCGCGATCGTCGTGGTGTACGCCATCATCCTGCTCGGCTTCGCGCTCTTCTTCCGGCACCGCCTCGTGCTCTCCCCGGAGGAGGAGTACGCGCTCTCGGGCGGCACGCACGGCGATCCGCAGGCGGAGGGGTACGACGCGATGGAGGCGCAGGTCTTCGACGACAAACGCTAGGCACGATCGGACCCCGGGCCCCGGCCCGCCTGCGGGCGGCCGGGGCCCTGTTCGTGCCCGCCCGCCCGGATGTGATCCTTCACTTTCCACGCCGCGTGACACGGCCTCCCCTCTCCACAGCGGGATTCCTGCGGTTCCAGCCGGATCCCGTTACCGATCTGTGACCTCGGAATGCTTGCGGACGCCCCTTTTGTGAGCGCTAACATTCACGCGCGGGCTCGGATGCACCGGGACTGCGATCACACTCAACCCGAGCGAGGACGCCGGGCGGAACAAGGAGGTTTCCGATGAAGTTGAAGGCATTGGTCGCGGGCGCCGCGATGCTCGGCGCGATCGCGCTGACCGCGACGGGCTGCGCCGGCGGTTCCGGGGGCGACAGCGCAGGCGGCGACGGCGACCTGATCACGGTCGGCTTCGCGCAGACCGGTTCGGAGTCGGGCTGGCGGTCGGCGAACACCGAATCGATGAAGGAGGCGTTCTCCAAGGAGAACGGCTTCGACCTCGTGTTCAACGCGGCCGACAACAAGCAGGAGGCGCAGATCCAGGCGGTCCGCAGCTTCATCAACCAGGGCGTCGACGCGATCGTCATCGCACCGATCACGGTCGACGGCTGGGACGACGTGCTGAAGGAGGCGCAGGATGCCGGCATCCCGGTGATCCTGGAAGACCGCACCGTCAGCGCCAGCGACGACCTGTACGCCTCGTGGGTCGGGCTCGACTTCGAGAAGGAGGGCCACACCGCCGGCGAGTGGGTGAAGGAGACCTTCGACGGCCAGGGCGCCAACCTCGTCATCCTCGAGGGCACGACCGGTTCCTCGGCCGCGCTCGACCGCGCGACCGGCTTCGCCGACGCGATCGAGGGCACCGACATCACCGTGCTCGACTCGCAGACGGGCGACTTCACGCGCGACGGCGGCAAGAAGGTCATGGAGGGCTACCTGCAGAAGTACGGCGCCGACATCGACGTCCTGTTCGCCCACAACGACGACATGGGCCTCGGCGCGCTCGACGCGATCAAGGCCGCAGGGCTCGTCCCGGGCACCGACATCCAGATCGTCACGATCGACGCGGTGAAGGACGGCATGACCGCCCTCGCGAACGGCGAGTTCAACTTCATCGTGGAGTGCAACCCGCTGCTGGGCGATAAGGCGGCCGAACTCGTCAAGGCCGTGCTGGCGGACGAGCCGGTGGAGAAGAAGACGATCGTGGAGGACCAGTCCTTCACCCCGGAGCAGGCGAAGGAAGTCCTGGACTCCCGGGCGTACTGACCCCTCTCACCCGGTGTGCGGGGGCCGGCCTCCCGACC
>JAEZSU010000157.1 GCA_023421635.1 Actinomycetes bacterium
GGGGGGCCCTTCGTCATCCGACGCTCAGAGATATTCGAGCGTGTAGTCGATGCAGCCGATGAGCTTGCGCACGTCGTCCGGCTCGATCGAGACGAACGTCGCCACACGCAGCTGGTTCCGGCCGAGCTTGCGGTACGGCTCGGTGTCCACGATGCCGTTCTCGCGCAGGCTCGCCGCGATCGCCGCGGCGTCGATGCGCTCGTCGAAGTCGATGGTCACCACGACGGGGGAGCGGTCGGCGGGGTTCGCGACGAAGGGCGTCGCCACCGTGGAGGCCTCCGCCCACTCGTACAGCGCGTTCGAGGACTCGGCCGTCCGGGCGGCAGCCCAGGACAGGCCGCCGTGCTCGAGGATCCAGCCGAGCTGCTCGTCGAGCAGCACGAGGGTCGACACGGCGGGCGTGTTCAGGGTCTGCTGCAGCCGCGAGTTGTCGAGCGCCTGCTTCAGGCTCAGGAACTCGGGGATGTACCGTCCGGATGCGGCGATCCGCTCGATCCGCTCGATCGCGGCAGGCGAGACGGCCGCGAACCACAGCCCGCCGTCGGAACCGAGGTTCTTCTGCGGTGCGAAGTAGTAGACGTCCGCCTCTGCGGCCGAGAAGTCGATGCCGCCCGCGGCGCTCGTCGCGTCGATCACGGTGAGCGCACCCTCGTCGCCCGCGACGCGGGTGATGGCGGTCGCGACACCCGTCGAGGTCTCGTTGTGCGGCCAGGCGTACACGTCGACACCCTCGACCGGGGTCGCGACGGTGCTCGTGCCCGGCTCCGCCTTGCGCACGTCCGGCGCCTCCAGCCACGGTGCCGCGGCAGCCTTGGCGAACTTGCCGCCGAACTCGCCGAAGACGAGGTTCTGTGCGCGCCGCTCGATCAGGCCGAACGCTGCCGCATCCCAGAACGCGGTCGAACCGCCGTTGCCGACGATGATCTCGTAGCCCTCCGGCAGCCGGAACAGGTCGGCGAGGCGGGAGCGGACGCTGCCCACCAGGTTCTTCACCGGCTTCTGCCGGTGCGAGGTCCCGAGGAGCGTGGCACCGGACGCGGCCAGCGCCGCGACCTGCTCGGGACGGATCTTGGACGGACCGCACCCGAACCGTCCGTCGGCGGGCAGCAGTTCGGTGGGAAGCACGACGTGGGGCATGGCCTCGATTCTAGGGCGAGCAGCCCGCCCCGCTCAGCCGCCCCCGGCCGCGGCACGTTGGATAGGCTCTTGTCACACCCACCTGCGCCGAGGACACCATGACCGACCTGATCGACACCACAGAGATGTACCTGCGTACCATCCTCGAACTCGAGGAGGAGAACATCACTCCGCTGCGCGCACGCATCTCGGAGCGTCTCGGCCACTCGGGTCCCACCGTCTCGCAGACCGTCGGCCGGATGGAGCGCGACGGTCTCGTCGTCGTCTCCGACGATCGCACGCTCGAACTCACCGACGCCGGCCGGCAGAAGGCCGTGGACGTCATGCGCAAGCACCGTCTCGCCGAGCGGCTCCTCAGCGACGTCATCGGCCTCGACTGGGCGTACGTCCACGAGGAGGCATGCCGCTGGGAGCATGTGATGAGCGAGCAGGTCGAGCGCCGTCTCGTCGAACTGCTGGGCCACCCCACCGAGTCGCCCTACGGCAACCCGATCCCGGGACTCGACCAGCTGGGCGACCTGCCCTCGGTGACCTTCGAAGAAGGCGTCGTCGGTCTCGTGCGTCATCTGGATCAGGTCGGCGGCCCCGTCACGGGTGTCGTGCGCCGCCTGGCGGAGCCCGCACAGGTCGACCCGGAGCTGCTGCAGCAGCTGCGCGCCGCCGGTGTCATGCCGGGTGCCTCCGGCACGTTCCAGTACAGCGAGGGCTACGTCCTGGTGCAGATGGACGGCTCCGACGAGGGCCTGGAACTGCCCGTCGAGGTGGCCGCGCACATCTTCCTCGTCGCCGCCTGACGCCACCCGCATCCGCTCCTCCCCAGGCTGGGAAGTTCCGGCACGCCCGAAGAGGAATGTGACATGTTCGTTACCTTCAGGTAGCCTGGCTCAGTCCACAGGTGAAAGCCCACCGACGGACCCCGCCCGGATTGCCTATCAGGCTCGTCGTCCGACGCGGTGCCGCCCGCACATCGTGCCCCGAACACCGAGTGCCGACGAGCCAGCGCAGACCGCGCGAAGGCGCCGGAGGAAACATCTTGGCTGAACAGGTGGATGCAGAGAACCGCGAGACCGAAGAGGTCGCCGCGGTCGCCACCCCCGGTCGTCGCAGCCTGCGCGAGGCTGCCCGCACCTCGACCCGAGTCGCCCGCGCGATCCGCGTGCCCCGCGTCCGCGCTCCCCGTGAGCCCCGGCCCGCCCGCACCTTCAGCGCGCGCAAGCCGTTGCGCAACGTCGTGATCCTCGCCATGGTCGGCGGGCTCGTCGCGACCGTCGCCCTCCCCGCGTACGCGGCGTGGAACCCTGAGACCGACGCCCAGACCATCGAACAGGTCGCGGCCGACAACGCGCAGTCGCTCGTCGTCGCCTCCGATGTGGTTACCACCGACCTCTCCCGCAGCAGCTACTCCGCGACCACCGCGGAGGAGGTCGCGACGAAGAAGGCCGCCGAGGCCGCGGCCGCCGCCGCGCGCGCCGCCGCATCCGCATCCTCGTCCGGCTCGACCGCTCGGCTGGCATCCGTCGACCTGAGCCTCGTCGCACCCGGCAGTGGCCAGGTGCGCTGGCCCCTCGACATGTCGCAGATCAAGGTGGGTCGCGGCATCAGCGGCTCGCACGACGGCGTCGACCTGCTCGGTGCCGCCAACACGCCGGAGTTCGCCGCCGCGGCGGGCACCGTCCGCATCGCCACCTGGTTCGGCGGGTACGGCAACGGCGTCGTCATCGACCACGTCATCAACGGCGTCACCGTCTCCACCCTCTACGGTCACATGAACCAGATCCTCGTCTCGCCCGGGCAGTACGTCTCGGCCGGGCAGATGATCGGCCTCATGGGCAGCACGGGCCGCTCCACCGCGAACCACCTGCACTTCGAGGTGCGCATCAATGGCGGCCTCGTCGACCCCATGGCGTGGCTGTACTCCAACGCCGGCTGACGCGACACGCATCGTTCACCGCCGCGTGCATCCCGGGCGTGTCCCGGTGGGTTACCCTGTGACTCGACGCTGAGAGAAGCGGAGGTCGCCGATGAAGGGCATTCCACGCACCCGAACCAGGGCTGCGCTCGGTCTGCCCACGCCTCGGCATCATGAGTCCGGATGCCACGGGACCCCCGTGCGTCCAAGGCGCTGTCTGTGAGACAGCGCCTTTTTCATGCCCACCGTCATCCCACGTCGCAGCAATCGAAGAACCGCGAAGCCGTCCGGCCATTCGAGAGGACAGAGGAATGCGCACACTGGTGCTGAATGCGGGATACGAACCGCTCGCCGTGGTCTCCTTCAAGCGAGCGCTCGTGCTCGTGATGAACGAGAAGGCGACCGTCATCGAGCACGTGGAGGGTGATCCGGTGTGGGCGAGCCGGCGGGCGTACGACCGTCCGGCGGTGATCATCCTCACCCGGTACGTGCGGATCCCCGGCGCGAGACAGGTGCCGGTCACCAGGCGCGGGGTACTGCGACGGGACGGGCACCGGTGCGGCTACTGCGGTTCGACCGCCACGACCATCGACCACGTGCTGCCGCGCTCCCGCGGCGGTGCGGACACCTGGGAGAACCTCGTCGCCTGCTGCCTCCGCTGCAACAACCTGAAGGGCGATCGCACGCCGCAGGAGATGTCGTGGTCGCTGCGGCTCGTGCCGGGGATGCCGCGAGGCTCGCACTGGAGCGTCCGCGGCGTCGAGCGGGCCGACCCGCGGTGGGAGCCCTACCTGGCGCTCGCCGCCTGACCGGGGTCGAGCAGCAGCAGCCAGCGCCGGAGGATCGGCTCGAGGGCCTCCGCATCCGCCGTTCCGAGTTCCTCGAGCAGGCGGTGCTCGTTGGCCATGTGCGCCGTGAATGCCTCGTCGACGAGGGCGTGCCCGGCGTCCGTGAGCCGGATGAGCCGCCGACGGCCGTCGTCCGGCGTCCCCATGCGTTCCACGAGGCCCCGCTCCGCCAGGCGGTCCACCCGCTTCGTGAGCCCGCCCGTGGTGACCATCGTGTGCGCCGCCAGCTCGCCCGCGGGGAGCGCCTCGCCGGGGGAGCGACGGAGGGAGGCGAGCAGGTCGAACTCCGGCTCGCTGAGTCCGTAGGACGCGTACACCGGGGTGAGCTCCGCGGTGAGCGCGAGCGCGACGCGATGGAGGCGCCCGATCACGCCCTGCGGCGACGGGTCGAGGTCGGGGCGGGCGACCCGCCACTCGTCCTGGATGCGGTCGACGCGGTCCCGCTGCTCGGTCATGAGGCGATGATATCTTCCTCGTAAGCTAACATCGCTTCCGTGGAAGATAAACGGCTCACCTGGGCGCTCGTCACGGCGATCGCGCCCGTGGCGTGGGGGAGCACCTATTTCGTCACGCGCCAGGTGCTGCCGCCGGATGCTGCCCTCTGGGGCGGCGTGATCCGCTGCCTGCCCGCGGGGCTCCTGGTGCTGCTCATCGTGCGCCGGCTTCCGCGCGGATCGTGGTGGTGGCGTTCGCTCGTGCTCGGCACGCTCACCGTCGGCGGCCTCAACGTGCTCGTCTACATCGTGGCGCAGCGGCTGCCCACGAGCCTCGCCGCCACCCTCATGTCCACCTCCGCCGCGGCGATGCTGCTGCTCAGCTGGCTCATCCTGCGGCAGCGACCGCGCCTCGCCGCCGTCCTCGGCGCGCTCGTCGGCATCGCCGGAGTCGTCGTGATGATGGGCATCGGCGGCGGTCCCGTCGATCCGTGGGGCGTCGTGGCATCCATCGGCGCGATGCTGTCGTCGTCGGTCGGGTTCGTGCTCACGGCGAAGTGGGGCACCGACGTGCCGCCGCTGACCATGACGGCGTGGCAGCTCATCGCCGGCTCCCTCGTCGTGCTGCCGTTCGCCGTGCTCGTCGAGGGTGCGCCGCCCGTGCTCGACGCCCCGGCGCTCGCCGGATTCGCCTACATCATCCTCATCGCGACGGCGCTCGCATACGCGGCCTGGTTCGCAGGGCTGCGGCGCCTGCCCGGCTCGGTCGTCGGGGTCGTCGGGCTCCTCAACCCGGTGACCGGTGTCGTGCTCGGCGTGTTCCTGGCCGGTGAGGCGTTCGGTCCGGCCCAGCTCGTCGGCCTCGTGCTCGTGCTCGGCGGTGTGCTGATCGGGGTCCTCCGGCCACGGGTGCGCACGCCGCTCGAGGCGCCGGAGCCGCCGGCGTCCCGATCGCGGTGACGGGATTCGGGGATCTCGCCGGATTCGGGCGGATGCGGCATCCGGGCTCCGAATCTCGTGAGATCCCCGAATCCGGTGACGGCGTGTGGGGAGCGACGGCCTCGAGGGCCGGCTAGGGACGTCGCCGCCGGATCGCGCGGGTCAGCGCCTTCCCGGCCTCGCCGAGCAGGAACACCGCGGCGGCGAAGGCGATGGCGAGCCCCCAATCGGCCAGGCCGAGGGGGACCGAGCCGAACCACAGGTGGAACGGCGGCAGGTAGGTGTAGGCGAGCTGCAGTGCGGCCAGCACGCCGAGCGTGACCCAGATCGCCCGGTTCCCGCGCAGCACCTGCCACGTCAGGCTCGACCGGTGCAGGAACCGCACGTTGAACAGCACCGCCACCTGGGCGAGCACGAGCACCGTCACCGCCGTCGTGGACGCGGCCGCCGGATCGGCGCCGCGGTCGAGCTCCCAGAAGGATGCGGCGACCGTCGCTGCACCCACGAGGACGATCGTCGCGAGCACCTGCCCGAGATGCCCCGCCAGGATCGAACGGCCGGGTGGTCGGGGCGGGCGCCGCATGGCGTCCGGCTCGACCGGCTCGTACGAGAACACCAGCGACAGGGTCACGGCGGTGACCAGGTTGACCCACAGGATCTGCGTCGGCTGCAGCGGCGGGTCGAACCCACCGACGACCGCGACGAAGACCACGAGGGCCTGCCCGAACGTGGTCGGAAGGATGAACAGCAGCGACTTCTGGATGTTGTCGTAGATGCGCCGGCCCTGCCGCACGGCGCGTTCGATCGTGGCGAAGTTGTCATCCGCCAGGACGATGTCCGCCGCATCCTTCGCTGCCTCCGTGCCTTTCACCCCCATCGCGACGCCCACGTCGGCCCGGGCCAGCGCCGGCGCGTCATTGACCCCGTCGCCCGTCATGGCCACGATGCGACCGCGGGCCTGCAAGGCGGTCACGATCCGGATCTTGTGCTCGGGGCTGGTGCGGGCGAACACGTCGACCCGCTCCACCGCGGTCTGCAACTGCTCGTCGTCGAGCACGTCGAGGTCGTGGCCGATGAGCGTGGGATCGTCCGGCCGGGAGATGCCGAGCTCCGTGGCGATCGCATGCGCTGTTCCGGCGTGGTCGCCCGTGATCATCTTCACCCGCACCCCGGCGGTGCGGCACTCCGCGATCGCCGCCGTCGCCTCGGGGCGGGGCGGATCGCTGATGGCGACCACGCCGAAGAAGACGAGGCCGTGCAGCATCCCGGGTTCCACGGTGTCGGATGCGGGCGCCGCCCGCCCCGCCGCGGCGAGCACCCGCATCCCTTGATCGCTCAGCCCCGCGATGATCGCCGACCACGCCGCCATGTCCAGCGGGATCTGCGACCCGTCAGGTGCGAGGCCCGTGCTGCAGCGGAGCAGGACCACATCGGGGGCGCCCTTGACGAAGACCGTCCGCGCGCCGTCGTCGTCCTCATCGAGCGTCGCCATGTACTTCACCGCGGAGTCGAAGGGGATCTCGTCCACCCGCGTGTACCGGGCCACGGGCGCGCCGACCTTCCGTCCGAACGCGACGAGCGCGCCCTCGGTCGGGTCGCCGATCACGGTCCAGACGCCGTCCCGTTCCCTCAGCCGCGCGTCGTTACACCGGCTCAGCGCCGTCGCGAGGGCGACGAGGTCGGGTCCGGGGGTGACGGCGAGACCGTCCTCGGTCCGCACCTCGCCGCTCGGCCGGTAGCCGTCACCGGTGACTGTGAAGGCGCCGGCCGTGGTGACGGCGGCGCGCACCGTCATCTCGTTCATCGTGAGGGTGCCGGTCTTGTCGGTGCAGATCGTGCTCACCGAGCCCAGCGTCTCAACGGCGGTGAGTTTGCGGGTGATGGCGCGTTGCCTCGCCATCTGGCGCACCCCCAGGGCGAGGGTGATGGTCACGACGGCGGGCAGGCCCTCGGGGATGGCCGCCACGGCGTACCCGATCCCGGCGGAGGCGAGGAACTCCAGATCCTCGCCGTGCAGCAGCCGGCCCAGCAGCACCATGACCGCGGTGGAGCCGAGCACGAAGAGGGTGAGCTGGATGCCGAGCCGGTTGATCTGACGGATCAGCGGCGTCTGGGTCTGGTCGACGTCGCGGACGAGCTGCTGGATGCGGCCGAGCTCGGTGCCGGTGCCCGTCGCCGTGACCAGGCCCACGGCGCGGCCGGCGACGATCACCGATCCCGCGTGCAGCATGTTCGCGCGGTCGCCGAGCGGCGTGTCCGGCGGAAGGGTCCGGGTGTGCTTGTCGACGGCGACCGCCTCACCGGTGAGCGCCGCCTCGTCCACCCGGACGTCGCGCGCCTCGTGCAGGCGGGCATCGGCGGGGGCGCGGTCGCCCGCGGCGAGGAGGACCGTGTCGCCGGGGACGAGGTCTGCGGCGTCGACGTCGTGCCATGTCCCGTCGCGCCGCACGGTCGCGCGCTGCGAGAGCATGTCGCGGATGCCCTGCAGGGCCCGCTCGGCCTGACCCTCCTGGATGAACCCGATGACGGCGATGATGACGGCGACGGCGATGATGACGCCGAAGTCGATGTAGTCGCGGAGGAGCAGCTTCACGACGGCCGACACGAGCAGCACGTAGATGATCACGTTGTTGAACTGGGCGAGGAAGCGCACCACCGGATGGGTGCGGGGAGGCTCCGGCAGGGCGTTCGGCCCCGCCTGCGCTC
This sequence comes from Actinomycetes bacterium, assembly GCA_023421635.1. Taxonomy (GTDB): domain Bacteria; phylum Actinomycetota; class Actinomycetes; order Actinomycetales; family Microbacteriaceae; genus Microbacterium. The sequence continues at coordinate 7,974 of JAEZSU010000157.1, forward strand.
TGCGCTGGGCGGCGTCCTCGGTGGCGAGGCCCGCGGGGGTGCTCCTCAGCCGCGCATAGAGGTCGTCGACGTCCTGGGCATGCGGTCCGGTGACGGGGGCGTTCGCGGGGCGGCCGTCGGACCCGGTGTGCGAAGACATGGTTCCTCTCGATCCGTGGACCGTGATGAGTCCACCCTAGGCACGTGTCGCCCGCGCTGGGCCGGACGGCTGCGCACGGTGGTGACGGGATTCGGGGATGTCGCCGGATTCGGGGGGATGCGGCATCCGGGCTCCGATTCTCGTGAGATCCCCGAATACGGTGACGACGGTGACGGGATGGGGCGGCGCGGCGCGGCGACGGGGATGCGGCGGGAATCCGTCGCACATCGGCGGTCCCGGCGACCCCGAGCGCGGCGCCGGCGTGGTGGGATGGCTGCATGACCCGAGCCCTCATCGTGATCGACATGCAGCGCGGCTTCGACGACCTCGAGTTCTGGGGGCCGACCGCGAACCCCGCGTGCGAGGACAACGTCGCGGCGCTCGTCGCCGCCTGGGAGCGGAGCGGCGAGCCCGTCGTGGTCGTGCGGCACGACTCGCGCTCGCCGGAGTCGCCGCTCCACCCGGGTGCGGCGGGCAACGCCCTCGTCGACCCGGTCGCCGCCGTGACGCCCGCGCTGGTCGTGCGCAAGCACGTCAACTCCGCCTTCTACGGTGACGTGGACCTGCACGCGTGGCTGCAGGGGCAGGGGATCGACGAGCTCGTGCTGTGCGGCATCCAGACGAACATGTGCGTCGAGACCACCGCGCGGATGGCCGGGAACCTCGGCTACGACACGACGGTCGTCCTCGACGCGACCCGCACCTTCGACCTGCGCGCCGACATCCCGGGCGTCGGCGTCGTGGAACGCACGGCCGCCGACCTCATGGCGCAGACCGCGCTCGTGCTCTCCGAGGGAGGCTTCGCGCGCATCGCGACGACCGCATCCCTCGCCTGATCGGCCGACCTCCGGCGATGTCGGAGGTCGTGCATATCTTCGATTCCGACGTTGAATGAGCAGAACATACGTTCTAATCTGTCGGAGTGAGGGCGATCGTGCGGGAAGATGCGGCGGCGGAGGTCCGTCGGCTGCGCGCGCAGGTCGAGCGTGTGCAGGGGAGGCGCCTCGATGCGCCGGTGCTGCCCACCCCGCCCGCCATCGGCGACCTGCTGCCCGGCGGTGGACTGCGGGCCGGTGCCGCCTACGCGCTCGCCCCCTCGTCGACCCTGCTGCTGTCGTTGCTGGCCCGCCCGACGAAGGCGGGGTCCTGGTGTGCAGCCGTCGGCATGCCCGAGCTCGGGGCCGAGGCGGCGGCCGGGCTCGGCGTCGTGCTCGACCGGCTCGTGCTGGTGCCCGAGCCCGGTCCGCGCTGGCTCGCGGTGGCCGCGACCCTCGCTGAGGTCATGACGATCGTCGCGGTGCGCCCGCAGGGGCGGGTGACGGATGCCGACGCCTCACGGCTGCTCGCACGGTTGCGAGACCGGGGCGCGGCGCTGCTGGTGCAGGGGCAGTGGCCGCAGGCGGAGGCGTCGCTCGAGGTCACCGATCCGCGCTGGAACGGGCTCGGCCAGGGGCACGGCTACCTCGGCGCCCGCGAGGTGACCGTCACGGTGCACTCCCGGCGCAGCCCGGTGCCCCGGCGGGCGCGGATGCTGCTGCCCGATCAGGCCGGCGCGATCACGCCGGCACCGGCGACGGTGACCCCCGTGGTGCCGCTGCGGGCGGTGGGATGATGACCGCGCTGCGCAGCATCGTGCTGTGGGTGCCGGACTGGCCGGTGGTCGCGCTCGAACGCGAAGGCGCGGTGCCCGAGGGCGATCCGGTGGCGGTGGTGGAGAAGAACGTCGTGGTGGCGTGCTCGGCCTCCGCCCGCGCCGAGGGGGTGCGGCGGGGCCAGCGCCGCCGCGACGCCCAGGCCCGCTGCGCGCAGGTCCGCGTGGTCCCGGGGGACGAGGCCCGCGACCACCGGCTGTTCGCCCCGCTCGTGACCGCGGTGGAGGACCGCGCGCCGAACGTGCAGATCCTCCGCGCCGGGCTGTGCGCGCTGAAGGCCCGGGGG
>JAEZSU010000225.1 GCA_023421635.1 Actinomycetes bacterium
AGTTCGGCGCACCGAAACGCAACCGGTCCGACCGATGTGATCGTTCAGTGGCCGCCCGTGGGCGAGGATCGGTGGCTACTGCATCCCCGGGGCCATGTCGGTGAAGCGCGAGAAGTGACCCTGGAACGCGACCGTGATGGTATCGGTGGGGCCGTTGCGGTGCTTGGCGACGATGAGGTCGGCCTCGCCCGCACGCGGGCTGTCCTTGTCGTACGCCGCCTCGCGGTGGAGCAGGATCACCATGTCGGCGTCCTGCTCGATCGAGCCGGACTCACGCAGGTCGGAGATCGCCGGCTTCTTGTCCTGCCGCTGCTCAGCGCCACGGTTCAGCTGCGACAGCGCGATCACGGGCACCTGCAGCTCCTTCGCGAGCAGCTTCAGCGCACGCGAGAACTCGCTGACCTCCTGCTGACGCGACTCGACGCGCTTGCCGCTGCTCATGAGCTGCAGGTAGTCGATGACGACCATGCGCAGGCCCGCTCGCTGCTTCAGCCGGCGGCACTTCGCGCGGATCTCGACGAGCGTCATGTTCGGGCTGTCGTCGATGTACAGCGGCGCCTCGTTGATGCGGCCGCGGGTGGAGGCGATCGTCGTCCAGTCGCGCTGGTCCAGCGTGCCCTTGCGCATCGCCTGCAGCGGGATGGCGGCCTCGGCGCTCATGAGGCGCATGGCGATCTCGCTGCGCCCCATCTCGAGCGAGAAGAAGATCGTCGGGGCGTTGTGCTTGATCGCGGCGGCTCGGGCGAAGTCGAGCGCGAGCGTCGACTTGCCCATGGCGGGCCGTGCGGCGACGACGATCATCTGGCCGCCGTGCAGGCCGTTCGTCAGCTGATCGAGCCCCTCGAACCCGGTCGGGATGCCGGTCATCTGGCCGTCACGGCCGCGCGCGGCCTCGATCTCCTCCACCGCGGCGTCGACGGCCACAGTGAGCGGCACGTAGTCCTCGGTGGTCTCGGCGCCGGTGACGCCGTAGATCTCGGCCTGCGCGGTGTTGACGAGGTCGACCGCCTCGCCCTGTCCCGAGTACCCCATCTGCACGATGCGGGTCCCCGCGTCGACGAGCCGCCGCAGCAGGGCGCGCTCGGACACGATGCCCGCGTAGTAGCCGGCGTTGGCCGCGGTCGGGACGATCGAGGTGAGGGTGTGCAGGTAGTCAGCGCCGCCGGCCCGCTGCAGGTCGCCGGACTTGATCAGCTCGTCGGTGACGGTGATGACATCGGTCGGCTCACCGTGCGAGTAGAGCGTGAGGATCGCCTCGAAGATCAGCTCGTGCTTGGGGATGTAGAAGTCGGTGCCGCGAAGCGTCTCGATGACGTCGGCGACCGCATCCTTCGAGAGCATCATGCCGCCGAGGGTCGACTGCTCCGCCAGTACGTCGTGCGGCGGGGTGCGCTCGTTCTCCCGGGGGGCTCCCAGACGTTCCTGCGAGATGTCGGCGATCGACACGGTGCTCCGCTCTCTTCGTCCCACTCGGTGGGTCGTTGGTGTGGCATGTCAGCGGTGCGGTCGGCACCGCCTCGAGGGCATGCCGAACCGCTGTTCCAGGAGAGCACGGGCCACCGACACCGTTGCCCCAGCCGTGTCCCCCGATTCGGATGTCCTCACGTTAGGTCGACCCTCATCCCCAGGCAAACGAGCCTGTGGATAACCATGTGGAGAAGCTGCGGAACACGCCGGATCACCTGTGGACAACCACTGTGGATAGTGTGGAAGGAGCGTCGGGGTCGAATCTTTTTCTACCCGTTGACCTGGGATTATCGGTTACACATGGTGTGGGATTCGGCGAGATTCAATCAACAGTTGAGAGTTGACAGTTGCCCACAGGAGGGTGTGCACAACGCGACGCGGAGGGCGCGGAACCGATGTGGTCCCGCGCCCTCCGCGTCATGTGTGGCGGGCGCCGTTCATCCCTCGCGGGGAATGCGTCGGCGCGCTGCCGTGTTCACGCGCCTCCCCAGACCCGTGCGACGAGTTTCTCGGCCTGCGCCGCCAGGCCGTAGAGCACGAGCGAGGCACCGGTGACCAGCACGACGCACGCCCACACCTGGGTGTTGTCGCCGCGGCCGAGCGCCGAGATGATCGCGTACCCGAGGCCCTTCCCGGTCGCCAGCCACTCGGCCAGGAGCGCCCCGGCGATCGCGCCCGGCAGGGCGATGCGGATGGAGGCGAACACCGCCGGAAGACATGCCGGCAGGCGCACGAGCAGGAGCTCCCGGACGCGTCCGGCGCCGTACACGGACACCAGGTCGGTGAGCGCTGCGGGTGCCTCGCGGAGCGCCGCCGAGATGTTCACCAGTGCCGGGAAGAACACGATGAGCCCCGCCATCGCCGCGACCGTTGCCGGCCCGCGACCGAGCACGAGGATGATCACGGGCGCCATCGCGATGAGCGGCACCGACTGCAGCAGGATGGCGATGGGCATGAACCCGCTCTGGAGCGGCGGGACGAACTGGAACAGCACCGCCGCCAGGAGCGCGATGCCGAGCCCGGCGACGAAGCCGAGGCCCGCATCCTGCAGGGTCACCCCCAGTTCACCGAGGAGCGTCACGACGCGTTCGGTGCCCTTCTCGTCGACGACGAGGTAGGTCCACAGCTGCATCGGGGTCTTGCCCACGAACGGCGAGACGTCGAGGGCCCACAGCACGAGCGGCCAAGCCAGCAGGATCACGAGGACCGAGGCGAGCCCGCCGAGGACCGACTTGACCGCGGCGCCCCGGCCGGCGGGCGGGGATGCCGGCATGCCTGCGGCGTGGGCACGCCATCCCAGCCGGTTCACCACGGCCGCCAGGACGCTCATGAGCGCGAACCACGCGCCCGCCAGTGCGGCGGAGGTGATCGCGAGCGCCCAGGTGCGCTCGACGTCCATGTTCTGCTGGGCGCTCAGGAGCGCCGGGCCGAGGCCCTTGTCGACGCCGCCGACGTACTCGCCGAGGATCGCGCCGAGCACCGCCGAGGGTGCCGCGATCTTCAGCGCGTTGATGATCGCCGGGACCGCGGAGATGAGTTGCACGCGGAAGAGCCTGCTCCACCGGGTGCCGCCGAACGCGTCCACCACCTCGAGGCTCCGCCGGTCGACCGAGGCGAGGCCGAGCAGCGCGCCGACCAGTGTCGTGAAGAACACGCCCATGGCTGCCAGCACGACGGCGGTGCCGGAGGGCCGGCCGGCGTCGGGTGCGCCGATGATCAGGTAGACGATCGGCCCGATGGCCACGAGCGGGACGCAGTAGGAGATGACCGCGACCTGCATGGCGACGCCGGTGAGGCGGGGCAGCATCAGCACGACGACGGCGACCGCCAGCGCCGCTCCGACGCCGATGAGGTACCCGGTCAGCGCCTCGAGCGCGGTGACCCCGACGTTGCCGAGATAGAAGCCGGCGCCGTCCGACCCGAACCGGGCGAGGATCGCCGTGGGACTCGGGATCGTGCCCATAGGGCGCAGCACGGTGTCGGCGGCGAGTTGCCACACGAGCAGGATGCCGACGACCGTGACCGCCCCGTACGCCCAGCCGGGCATGCGTCGCGGTGCGGGGCGGACACGTACGCGGGCCCGGAGCCCCGCCGCCTGGGCGGTCACGCCGCCGCTCCCGGCTGCGCCTGGGCGTCCGAGAACAGGAGCTGGGAGGCGTGGTCGACGTAGGCGTGGAACTCCGGCGAGCGCATCATCTCAGGCGTGCGCGGGCGGGGTAGGTCGATGTCGATGATCTCCTTCACGCGCCCGGGACGGGCGCTCATGACCGCGACCTGGTCGGAGAGGAAGATCGCCTCGGAGATGCCGTGCGTCACGAGCAGCGTGGTCGCCGGCTGGCGGGTCCAGATGCGCTGCAGCTCCAGGTTGAGACGCTGCCGGGTCATGTCGTCGAGCGCACCGAAGGGCTCGTCCAGCAGCAGCACCGTCGGCTCGAGGATCAGGGCGCGCGCGATCGAGACGCGCTGGCGCATGCCGCCGGACAGCTGCGCCGGCTTCGCCTTCTCGAAGCCCTTCAGGCCGACGAGCTCGATGAGCGCGTCGACCGCGCCGGGCGGCGGGGTGACGCCCGCGATCTGCAGCGGCAGGGCGATGTTCGCGGCGACCGAGCGCCAGGGCAGCAGTGCGGAGTCCTGGAACGCGATGCCCAGCTGGTGCTGTGCGCGCAGGCGCTGCGGGGTCTGGCCGTGGATGCGGGCGGTGCCCGCGGTGGGCTGCTCGAGGCCGGCGAGGATGCGGAGGATCGTGGACTTGCCGCATCCGGACGGACCCAGCAGCGACAGGAAGCCGCCCTGCGGGAGGGTCAGGGAGACGTCGTCGAGCGCGCGCGTCCCGCCCGGGAAGGTCTTGCCGAGTGCGGAGAGCTCGCGGCCCGCCGGGGCCGAAGCCCCGGCGGGTGCACTCGTGGATGCGGTCGTCACTCGCCGCCCACCAGCTCGGGGTTCTCCTCGTAGATCTCCTCGAGGAGGGACATGTCGAACAGCTCGTCCGCGTCGACGTCGATCCCCGCCAGCTTGAGTGCCGCGATGTTGGCGTCGATCTGCTCCGGCGTGAGGAGGAACAGGCCCGTCTTGGCGGCCTGCGGGGTGAGGATGAACGGGATCTGCGCGGTGGCCTGCTCCAGCTCCTTGGCCTCGTTCAGGCCGAGTTCGGAGCCGTAGACGTCGAGCGCGAGTCGGGCGCCGGCCTCGGGGTCGGCGATGGCCGCCTTCCAGCCGAGGATCTCGGCGCGGAGGTACGCCTTCACCAGCTCGCGGTTCTCCTCGATCATTTCCTGCGAGACGGCGAAGCTCGCACCGGCGAGCGGCAGGCCGTGCTGCGACAGCGGCAGCGAGACGACGTCGTGGCCGGCCTGGCGCAGCACGATGAGCTCGTTCGTCTCCAGGCCCCAGTAGCCGTCGACCTCACCGCTGGTCAGCAGCGCGGTGTTGCCCTCGGCGGGCACGAACTCGATGGTCGAGGGGTCGACGCCGTTCGTCGTCGCGAGGGCTTCGACCATGATCTGCGCGGTACCGGCGGTGACGCCGATGCGCTTGCCCTCGAGGTCGGCGGGGGTCGTGATGGGGTTGTCCGCCATCGACATGACGGTGAAGGCGTTCAGGCCGTAGATCGAGCCGACGAGCGTGATGGGCATCTGCTCGTTGGAGATGGCGGTGCCCGCGCCGATCGGCGACGAGAACCCGATGTGCGCGGCGCCGGAGGCGACGGCGGCCTCGATCGCGGTGGGGCCGGCGATGAGGGTGACGGGCGAGAAGCCCTCGGCCTCGTAGAAGCCCTCGCTGTCAGCCATGTACTCGCCGGCGTTCTGGGTGTTCTTCACGAACGAGAGCTGCACCTTCAGCGGCCCGTACGAGGCGTCCTCGGTGGCGGTGGCGGCGGGGGCGTCGGTCGACGCGCAGCCTCCCAAGGCGAGCGCGGCGGCTGCGACGGTGGCGACCAGCGCGGTGCGCAGGAAACGGGACATGGGTGTTCCTTTCATCGGGTGGGGGGGCAGGCGCCGGCGGCGCCGATGAAGGCGCCGAGTCGGGTGCCGGCACGGGGCTCGGTGGCGCGCGTGAGCGCGAGGGCGACGGCGGCCTCGGGGTCGTCGGCGAAGCTGACGGCGACCGCGCGGCGGTCGTCGAGCCATGCGCCGTCGATGAGCATCCCGCGGAGGCGGTCGGCGAAGCCGCCGCTACCGCTGAGCGCGATCACCGGCACGCCGGAGTCGTAGGCCACGGTGATCTCGTTGAGCGTGCCGACACCGCCGCCGACGACGATGAGCGCGTCGCAGCAGCGCGCCGTGAGCACGTTCCGCACCGTGCCGAGTCCGGTCGGGAACGCGAGGTCGAGGTGGGGGTTGGCGTGGGAGAGGTCTGCCTGCGGCAGGAACCCGACGGTGAACCCGCCCGCCTCGCTGGCGCCCTTGCTGGATGCGGCCATCACACCGCCGGTGCCGCCGGTCACGAGCACGGCGCCCGCGCGGGCGACCGCGGCGCCCACCGCCTCGGCGTGCGCGAGCACCGCAGGGGGGAGGTCGTGGCCGGGACGACTGGCGTTCCCGATCACTCCGATCGTGGTCTTCCTCATAGCTCGGTCACCCTTTCGTCGATGTGGGAGCGGCGGACGGCGAGGGCCGGGGGGTCCGCCGGGAGGTCCAGGGGGCTCGTGACGCCCACCGCGAAGGATGCGGCGGCGGCACCGGCGACGGCGGCGTGCACATAGTCCTCGCCCGCGCATACGGCGGCGGCGAAGGCGCCGGCGAAGACGTCGCCTGCGCCGGTGGCGGCGCGGACGTCGGTCACGGGGAAGACCGGCACCAGTCGGCGGCGCCTGCCGCCGTCGGTGGAGACGATGGCGCCGTCCTCGGCGCACTTGAGCACGACGGTGCGGGCACCGAGATCGTGGAACGCCTCGACCAGCTCGATCGGGTCGAGGTCGGGGGCGAAGACGGCCGCATCCGAGGTGCTGGGCAGGAACACGTCCAGCAGCGGCAGGACGGCCGCCAGTGCATCGAGCCCTTCGTCGCGCAGCTGGAAGCGGGCGGGGCAGTCGGCCTGCAGGTACGCCGCGGTGGGGGCGAGGTGGGTGACGAGCTCGGTGAACCGTTCGACCGGCATGAGGCCCAGGTGCCATGCCGTGTCGGCATTGTCGGCGGGCAGCTCCGCGGCGGTCGGGACGGCCCCGAGCGCCTCGTGGGGCAGCCGGGTGGTGTCGATGAACGACCGCCGCACGTCCTCGGGCAGGAGCGCGAGCGCCTCGGGGGTGGCGGGGATCCGCCTGGTCCCGTCGGCCTCGTACGTGTAGGTGACGCGGATGCCCAGGAGGTGTGGCGCGCGGCGGACGGCCGACATGTCCACGCCGCGTGCCTGGATGCGGGTGATCGCGTCCTCGGGGTATCCCTCCCCCAGCACGGAGTGGGCGACGGTGCGGGTGCCGAGCACACCCGCACCGAGTGCGGCCCAGAGGGCGTTCCCACCCAGCTGCGCCACCGTGTACGTGCCGTCTGCATATACGATGCAGTCGCGGCTGAAACCTCCGGCGACATGGAGGTTTCGAATGCTCGGGTTCAGCGTCACAACTGAATGTCTACACATTGTCTATTGCTCGACAATGAACATTTGTAACAGGCGTGTTTCGCGCGCCCCCAGGAGGCCCTCGTGACCGACATGGATCTCGCACCGTTGCGTGACCCTCGCCCGCTCGCCGTACAGGTGTACGACCAGCTCTACGACGCATTCGCGGGCGCCGAGCGCGCCGGGCGGGAGGTGCCCACCGAAGTGGACCTCAGCCGCTCGCTCGGCGTGAGCCGCACCACGGTCCGTCAGGCCCTCGCTCTGCTGGAGGAGGACGGCGTGCTCCAGCGCGGCAAGGGACGGCGGCGCTTCGTCGCGTCGCCGGTCACGGCATCCGAACCCAACGCCCCCCTCGAGCGGATGCTGGTGGCCGACGCCCCCGTGACCGTGCGCCGCCACCGGCTCGATGCGACGCCCGCCACCCGGTGGGGCTCGACGCTTCTGCAGGTGGCGCACGAGGAGCCGCTGATCACCTGCGAGAGCACGCTCTGGCTCGACGATGTCTGTGTCGCCACCGCGCTCGAACTCGTCCCGGCCGACATCGCCCACCTCGGCTCGACCGTCCGCGACGCGACCCTGCTGGCGGAGCTCGGTGTCCCGTTCCGGTCGCGAGCCACCCTCACCTACAGCCGGCTCTCCGCCTACGGCGAGCACTCCCGCGAACGTGACACCGACGACGACCTCGCCCCGGCCGTGGTGCTCACCCAGGTGCTGGCGGAGAAGGGCCGGCCGGTCTACCTCAGCAAGCACATCGTGAGCATCGAGCGCGTCACCCTGTCGCTGCTCGGCTGAACCCGGGAACGACGAAGCCCCGGGCATGCTGCCCGGGGCTTCGACCGATCAGGTGTTACTTCGCAGCGACGACCTGGAGGGTGATCACGGCGGTGAGCTCGTCACGCAGGCGAACGGTCGCCTCGTGCTCGCCGACGGCCTTGATCGCCTTGGTGATCTGGATCTTGCGCTTGTCCAGCTCGCCGAGACCGGCGGCCTTCACGGCCTCGGCCACGTCGGCGGTCTTGACCGCGCCGAACAGACGCCCCTCGGCGCCGGCCTTGACGGTCAGCTTGACCTTGGTGGTCTCGAGCGCGTTCTTGAGCGCAACGGCCTCTTCGTGATCGTGGATCGCACGGGCGTCACGGGCCGCGCGGATGGACGCGACCTGCTTCTCGCCACCGCGCGTCCAGGAGACCGCGAAACCCTGCGGGATGAGGAAGTTCCGGGCGTACCCGTTCTTGACCTCGACAACGTCGCCGGCGCTACCGAGCCCGGTGACCTCGTTCGTGAGAATCAGCTTTGCCATGAGAGTGCTCCTTACCGGCCCGCACCGGCGTAGGGCAGGAGCGCCATCTCGCGTGCGTTCTTGATCGCCTTGGCGATCAGACGCTGCTCCTGCACCGACACACCGGTGATACGACGGGCACGGATCTTCCCGCGCTCCGAGATGAACTTGCGAAGCGTCGCCACATCCTTGTAATCGATGAGGCCGACGCGGATCGCCTTCGCGGGAGCGGTGGGCTTGCCACCCTTCCGCGGCTTGCGGCGGTCGCCGCTCGACTTTCCAGCCATTGTGTTTCCTTACGAGAGATTGTTCGGATGCGGTGGCAACCCGCATCCGGATGAATCAGAACGGGGTGTCGTCGCCGTAGGCGCCGGGGGCGCCCCACGCGTCCGCGGTGGTGTTCCCGCCGGCCGAGCCGGGGGTCGCCCACGGCTCGTCGGCCGCGGCCACCTGGCCACGCTGCGCACCGCCACCACCACCGGCGGCGCGGGTGACCTGCGCCGTGGCGTAGCGGAGGCTCGGACCGATGTCCTCGATCTCGAGCTCGATCGCGGTGCGCTGGTTGCCCTCGCGGTCCTGGTAGGAGCGCTGCTTCAGACGGCCGGTCGCGATGACCCGCATGCCCTTCGTCAGCGAACCCGCCACGTGCTCGGCGAATTCACGCCACACCGACGCACGGAGGAACAGCGCTTCGCCGTCCTTCCATTCGCCGGAGGCACGGTCGAAGTTGCGCGGCGTCGATGCGATCGTGAAGTTCGCGACGGGGAGCCCGTTCTGCGTGTACCGCAGCTCCGGGTCCGCCGTGAGGTTTCCCACGACGGTGATGATCGTTTCGCCGGCCATGACCGTTACGCCTTCGGAGCCTTCGCGGGAGCGGCAGCCTTGCGGGCGGCCTTCTCCTCGGCGCGCTTGGCCTCGGACGCGATCATGGCGATCGCCTCTTCGGCGCGCAGGACCTTGGTGCGCATGATGATCTCGGACAGCTTCAGCTGACGGTCGAGCTCCTGCGTGGCCTCGCTGGTGGCAGTGAAGTTCACGACGGCGTAGATGCCCTCGTTCTTCTTCTGGATCTCGTACGCGAGACGGCGCTTGCCCCACACGTCGACCTTGTCGATCGAGCCACCATCGTTCGTGATGACCTTCAGGAACTTGTCGAGGTTGGGGGCAACCTGACGCTCGTCGATCTCGGGGTCGAGGATGACCATGAGCTCGTACTGGTGCGAGTGCGTCACTAACCCACCTCCTTCGGACTAGAACGGCTATCGGGGCTTTCCCGGTAGCAGGAGGGTGTAATGCACGTCGTCACGGGCTTACGCGCACACGGGCGCGACCGGACAACCGCATCAGTCTACCGGACGCGTTCCCCCGGCGCATCTGCGATTCCCCCGGGTAGCGTTGGGCCATGGAGTGGACCGCGGACGTCACCGCCGGCGCGTGGCTGCAGGAACGGATCGACGACCCGTGGCGGGGGACGATCCACGACGTGGTGCCGCGGGGCTTCCCGGCATACGCCCGGCTGCTGCATCCGACCGTGCGGTCGCGCCCGGTGGGCAGGCCCTGGCCACCCTTCCCGGTCGAGCGGCACCGCCGCGAGTGGGACGCCTTCGCCGCCGCGGAACCGGAGATCGAGACGGTCGCCGCCGGCTGGCGGGATGCGGCTGACGCCTTCGGCACCACGCTGCATCCGCTCGCCCAGTGGGCCGCGCTCGTGCGCACGACCGGCGGCGAGCCGGGCGAGGTGCGCGCCGCGGTCTCGGCGGAGGGGTGGGAGTTCGATCCGCCGCGGCCCGGCGACCTGGATGCGGAGGTGCTCTCCCGACTGGTGTCGCATCTGGTCGGCGACGCCCCCTCCCCCGGTTTCTCCGCCGTGTGGGCGGGCTGGGGCGGGCTGCTCGGTCGCGCCGGGATCGCGCCGAGCCGCGTCGTGCTCACTGCCGCCGACGACGACCCGGCGCAGGAGCGCCTGCGACAGACCCTCGAACACAGCATCATCGACCCGTTCAATCGTCCGTACGCCACGCAGAGCTGGCAGCCGGGACTCCTCCCGGACGATGTTTCACGTGGAACCCTGCTTGAGCTCCCTGCCCGCGAGCACGTCCTCTTCACCGGTGACCTGCGCTCCTTCGCCGACGACGGCTGGCCGGCGGCCGTGCCGTGGGCCGACCCGGACCTCGTCGAGGCCGGCTTCCCGCATCCGGCGCAGAGTCCCAGCATCCTCTGGCCCGCCGACCACTCCTGGGTCGTGGTCACCGAGGTGGACTGGGACTCGACCGTCGTGGGCGGCTCGGCGGAGCGGATCGCCGCGCTCTGCGCCGACCCCGGGCTCGAGGCGCTCCCGCTTGCGACCGATGCCCGCCTGCAGTGGGATGCGGACGAGGTGAACCGGTGACGGGGGCGTTCGACGCACGGGCGCTGACCAACCCCGTCGAACGCCGCGACGTCACCGCCTTCCTGGCGCGGCTGCGCGCGCAGGGCGCCCTTCCCCGCTCGAACGGTGCCGCGTGGATCGTGCTCGGCGTGGTGGCCGCGGCCGTCGTGGCGATGCTCACCGCGCTCGGCACCGTCTCGGCCGCGATGATCGGCGCCCTGGCGCAGCGGTCCGGCGGCGCGGGAGTCGGGGTCGCCGTCGCACTGCTGCCGCTGCTCCTGATGCTGGCGATCGCGGGGCTCGGCATCTGGTGGTGGGTCGCCTCGGCGCGCGCACGGCAGTCGCGGTGGTTCCGCCTCGACCGGTTCGCCGCGGCGAACGGGATGACCTTCCTGCCCGAGATCCCCGGCCCGCCGCTGCCGGGGATGATCTTCTCAGTGGGCTCGGACCGTCGCGCCGAGGACGTCGTCCGCGGCGAGCGACCCCGGTTCGTCGAGTTCGCGAACCACCGCTACACGACCGGCTCGGGCAAGAACCGCACCACGCACCGGTGGGGATACGTCGCGATCAAGCTGGACGTGCCGCTCCCCCACATCGTGCTCGACGCGCTCGGCAACAACGCCCTCTTCGGAGCGAGCAACCTGCCGGCATCCTTCGGCCGCGAGCAGCGCCTCGGGCTCGAGGGCGATTTCGACCGATACTTCGCGCTGTACTGCCCCGCCGGCTACGAGCGCGACGCCCTCTACCTCTTCACCCCCGACATCATGGCGCGCTTCATCGACAACGCCGCCGCGCTCGATGTCGAGATCGTGGACGACTGGCTGTTCCTCTATACGAAGCGCCCGGCGTCCACCCTCGATCC
>JAEZSU010000214.1 GCA_023421635.1 Actinomycetes bacterium
GGGATCACCGGTGCCGCCGCCCGCGCGGCACGGCCGGTGGCGGCCTTCTGCACCTGGCCGCGGTCGTTGCGCACCTCGACGTCGCCGTCCTCGGTGGGCGCCGAGTACTCCAGCCGCGTGGCCTCGACGCTGGGGGCTGCGAGCCCCTTGGCCTCGACCTCGGTCCCGGTCTCGCCCTGACGGCGCACCTCGACCTCGAGGTTGAAGAGGAACCCGACGGTCTCCTCCTTGATCTGCCCCATCATGGCCTGGAACATCTCGTAGCCCTCGCGCTGGTACTCGATGAGCGGGTCGCGCTGCGCCATCGCCCGCAGGCCGATGCCGTCCTTGAGGTAGTCCATCTCGTAGAGGTGGTCGCGCCAGCGGCGGTCGAGCACCTGCAGCACGACACGGCGCTCGAGTTCGCGCATCGCCTCGCTACCCAGCTGCTCCTCGCGCTTGGCGTATGCGATCTTCGCGTCGCTCTGCAGCTCGCGCTTCAGGCCGGCCGCGGTCACGCGGCCCTTCTCACCGGCCTCGGCGATGACCTCGTCGATCGTCACGCCCACGGGGTAGACCGTCTTCAGCTCGGTCCACAGCGCGTCGAAGTCCCAGCTCTCGGTGTGCCCGCTGCCGGTCTTGTCGGTGACGATCGCGTCGACGGCGTCCTCGATGAAGTGCTGCACGCGGTCGGCGATGTCGTCGCCGTGCAGGATCTGACGGCGGTCGGTGTAGATCGCCTCGCGCTGCCGGTTGAGCACGTCGTCGTACTTCAGCACGTTCTTGCGCATCTCGGCATTCCGGGCCTCGACCTGTGCCTGCGCGCTCTTGATCGCGCGGCTGACCATGCCGGATTCGATGGCGACGTCGTCAGGGAAGTTCGTGCGGGCGAGGATCGCCTCCGCGGCGCCGGACTGGAACAGGCGCATCAGGTCGTCCGTCAGCGACAGGTAGAACCGGCTCTCACCGGGGTCGCCCTGTCGACCCGAGCGTCCGCGCAGCTGGTTGTCGATGCGCCGCGACTCGTGACGCTCGGTGCCCAGCACGTACAGCCCGCCGGTTGCGACGACCTTCTCCGCCTCGGCCGCGACCTCGTCGCGCACCTTCTCGTAGACGGCCTCCCACGCGGCTTCGTACTCCTCGGGCGTCTCCACCGGGTCGAGGCCCTTCGCCTTCATCTCCTGTACCGCGAGGAACTCGGCGTTGCCGCCGAGCATGATGTCGGTGCCGCGGCCGGCCATGTTCGTGGCGACGGTGACGGCCCCGAGGCGCCCGGCGCGGGCGACGATCTCGGCCTCTCGCGCGTGGTTCTTCGCGTTGAGGACCTCGTGGCGGATGCCCTTCTTCGCGAGAAGGCGGGAGAGGTACTCGCTCTTCTCGACGCTGACCGTGCCCACGAGCACGGGCTGGCCGGCTTCGTGGCGCGCCGCGATGTCCTCGACCACCTGCTCGAACTTCGCCTGCTCGTTCTTGTAGACGAGGTCCGGCTGGTCCTTGCGGATCATCGGCTTGTTCGTGGGGATCGGGACGACGCCCAGCTTGTAGGTGGACATGAACTCCGCCGCCTCGGTGTCGGCGGTACCGGTCATGCCGGAGAGCTTGTCGTACAGGCGGAAGTAGTTCTGCAGCGTCACGGTCGCGAGCGTCTGGTTCTCGGCCTTGACCGGCACGCCCTCCTTGGCCTCGATGGCCTGGTGGATGCCCTCGTTGTAGCGGCGGCCGACGAGGATGCGGCCGGTGTGCTCGTCGACGATCATGACCTCGTCGTTCATGACGACGTAGTCGGTGTCGCGCTTGAACAGCGCGAGCGCCTTGATCGAGTTGTTCAGGAACGAGATGAGCGGGGTGTTCGCGGACTCGTAGAGGTTGTCGATGCCGAGGTAGTCCTCGACCTTCTCGATCCCGGGCTCGAGCACGCCGATGGTGCGCTTCTTCTCGTCGACCTCGTAGTCGACCCCCGCCTCGAGGGTGCGCGCGATCTTCGCGAACTCGGTGAACCAGCGGTTCGCCTCGCCGGAGGACGGACCGGAGATGATCAGGGGCGTCCGCGCCTCGTCGATGAGGATCGAGTCCACCTCGTCGACGATGGCGAAGTGGTGGCCGCGCTGGACGAGGTCCTCCTTGCGCCAGGCCATGTTGTCGCGCAGGTAGTCGAAGCCGAACTCGTTGTTGGTGCCGTAGGTGATGTCGGCCTCGTACTGGGTGCGCCGCACCTGCGGGTTCTGACCGGACACGATCGTGCCCGTCGTCATGCCGAGCGCGCGGTACACGCGCCCCATGAGCTCGGACTGGTACCCGGCGAGGAAGTCGTTCACGGTGACGATGTGCACACCCTCGCCCGCGATGGCGTTCAGGTAGGCGGCGAAGGTCGCGGTGAGGGTCTTGCCCTCACCGGTCTTCATCTCGGCGATGTTGCCCATGTGCAGCGCGGCGCCGCCCATGATCTGCACGTCGTAGGGACGCTGGCCGAGCGTGCGCTTCGCAGCCTCCCGCACGGCGGCGAACGCCTCGGGCATGAGCTGGTCGAGCGTCTGCCCGGCGTCGTACCGCGCCCGCAGCTCCGCGGTCTCGCCGCGCAGCTCCTCGTCGGTGAGCCGCGCGTATTCGTCTTCGAGCGCGTTGACGGCCTTCACCACCTGCTGGAGGCGGCGGAGGACCCGTCCTTCACCGGCACGGAGCAGTCTCTCGAGAGGGTTGGCCACAGGGGATCTCCATCCATCGGTCGGCGCGGGCACGCCTGGGCGCACCCGCACGACAGGCACACCGCCCAATGCTATCCACCCGTGACCTGCGAGGGCACCCGGAGCGGGTGGCGTTCGCTGACGGCGAGCCGCGGGCACCTCCCCCGACGGCGACGGCTGCCTGACTATGCTCGGTCTACGGATACCCGGTATCCCGAGGGGGTGGCATGTCGGTCCGGCAGAGTCTGCTCGCGCTCCTGACCCTGGGTCCCTGCTACGGCTACCAGCTGCGGGCGGAGTACACCCGCCGCACGGGCGCTTCGCGCGAGCTCAACGTCGGCCAGATCTACAACACGCTGGAGCGACTGGAGCGCGACGGGCTCGTGGCCACCGGCGAGACGGACGCGCAGGGGCACGTCTACTACGACATCACGGACGCCGGGCGCGCGGAGGCCGAGCGCTGGCTGTCGACGCCCTCGGTCGGCCTGGGCCTCGAGGAACTCGCGGCCAAGCTGGCGCTCGCGGCGAGCCTGCCGGGGACGGATGCCGCGACGCTCGTCGCCGCGGAACGCGCCGCCGCAGCCACCGCCGACACCGTCCCGTCCGATGCGCCGGCCGGCCTGGGGCCGTCG
>JAEZSU010000245.1 GCA_023421635.1 Actinomycetes bacterium
GCGTGCCGGGGGCCGATGCGGCCGCGTCGAGCTTGCCCGCGAGCTGCACGACGATGAGCTTGGCCGTCTTCGGGCCGATGCCGGACACCCGCCGGAACGGCGCGTCGTCCTCGGTGGCGACGGCGTCGGCGATCTGCGGCACGGTCATCGCCGCGAGGACCCCGAGTGCGGACTTCGGCCCGACGCCGGAGACCCCGACGAGCGCGGCGAACACCGAGAGCTGTTCGCGCGAGGGGAAGCCGACGAGCGAGAGGGCGTCCTCGCGCACGATGAGCGACGTGTGCAGGTGCAGCTCGTCACCGAGGTGGGCGGTGCGTGCGACGTCAGGGGTCACGGCGACGAGGTAGCCGACGCCCGCGACCTCGAGCACGACCGAGTCCGGCCCGGTGTGCGCGACGGTGCCGCGGAGGGAAGCGATCATGGGTGCGAGCCTACCTGGGTTCGCAGATATGTTCGATCGACACGCTCAGCGCCGCACGGATCGTTCCGCCGCCTGCCACGCGCGCTGCGCCGGGGTGAGCGTGCGCTCGTCCTCCCCCGGTGCTGAGCCGCGCCGCCACGCGTGGCACAGCGCGAGCGCGAGCGCGTCGGCGGCATCCGCGGGCTGCGGGAGTTTCGAGAGCCGCAGCACCCGCGCGACCATGGTCTGCACCTGCAGCTTCTCGGCGGACCCGTAGCCGGTGATGGCCGCCTTCACCTCGCTGGGTGTGTGGGTGGCGGCCTGGATGCCGTGCTCGGCGGCGATGAGCAGTGCGATGCCGCTGGCCTGCGCGGTGCCCATCACGGTGCTGCGGTTGTGCTGCGCGAACACGCGCTCCACCGCCATGACGTGCGGTTCGTAGCGAGCCATCGCCTCCCGGATGCCGGTGGCGACCGTCCGCAGCCGCTCGGCGATCGGCGCATCCGGGGCGGAACGGACCACGCCCACATGCACGAGCGTGGCCGTGCGATTCGGCCGGACGTCGACGATGCCGACGCCGCACCTGGTCAGGCCCGGGTCGATGCCGATCACGCGCAGCGGGGAGGTCACGTCCCCACGCTAGGCGGGAAGGCCGCGCGCCCGATCGAGGCGCGCGGCTCGTGCCTCACTCGTCGTTCTCGAGCTCGGCCTGCACCTCGGGGGTGAGGTCGAAGTTGCTGTAGACGTTCTGGACGTCGTCGCTGTCCTCGAGCGCGTCGATGAGGCGGAAGATCTTCCGCGCCGTCTCTGCGTCGATCTCGACCTTGAGGTTCGGCACGAACTCGACGTCGGCGGAGTCGTACTCGATGCCCGCATCCTGCAGGGCCGTGCGCACCGCGACCAGGTCGGACGCCTCGGTGATGACGCCGAAGCCGGTGCCGTGCGGCTCGACCTCTTCGGCGCCCGCCTCGAGCACCGCCATCATGACGTCGTCCTCGGTGGTGCCCTCGGAGGGGACCACGATGACGCCCTTGCGGGTGAAGTTGTACGCGACGCTCCCGGGATCGGCAAGGGTGCCGCCGTTGCGGGTGAGGGCGGTGCGCACCTCGGCGGCGGCACGGTTCTTGTTGTCGGTGAGACACTCGATCATGAGCGCCACGCCGTTCGGGCCGTAGCCCTCGTACATGATCGAGCTGTACTCGACCGACTCGCCGCCGATGCCGGCACCACGCTTGATGGCGCGGTCGATGTTGTCCTTCGGCACCGAGGTCTTCTTCGCCTTGAGCACGGCGTCGAAGAGCGTGGGGTTGCCCTGCAGGTCGGCGCCGCCGAGCTTCGCGGCGACTTCGATGTTCTTGATCAGCTTGGCCCACGACTTCGCGCGACGCGCGTCGATGACGGCCTTCTTGTGCTTGGTGGTGGCCCACTTGGAATGACCGGACATCGGCGCTGCCTCCTCGATAGATCGCGGACCAGTTTATGGGAGACCGGGCGCGTGTTCTCGCGCACCCTTGTCGCAGGAGGGGCCCGGTGCGACACTGTGCCCATGTCTGAGCGCTCCCGCGCGCTCGATGCCGCGCACCGTGCGGCAGCCGAGTTCCTCGCCTCGCTGCCGGACCGACCGGTGTGGCCGCGGGCCTCGCTGGAGGAGATGGCGGCGGTGTTCGGCGGCCCCCTGCCGGAGGACGGCGAGGATGCCGCGGCACTCGTCTCCCGGATGGCGGCGGACGCCGACCCGGGCCTCGTCGCGATCCCGGGCGGACGCTTCTTCGGATTCGTGATCGGGGGCACGCTGCCGGCCGCGCTCGCCGCGGACTGGCTCGTCTCGGCGTGGGATCAGAACGCGGGATCGAGCACCATGACGCCGGCGGCCGTCGCGATCGAGCAGGCGGCCGGCGCCTGGATCCTCGACCTGCTGGGTCTGCCGGCGACGGCGGCCGTCGGGTTCGTCACGGGGGCGCAGATGTCGAACTTCGTGTGCATCGCCGCGGCCCGCCGCACCGTGCTCGAGCGGCTCGGCTGGGACTTCGACCGCGGCGGCACCCACGGCGCCCCGCACGTGCGCCTCGTCGTCGGCGAACACCGGCACGGTTCGATCGATCGCGCCGCGCGCTTCCTGGGACTCGGGAGCGACGACCTCATCACGGTCGCGACGGACCGGGAGGGACGGATGCTGCCGGACGCCTTGCGCGCGGCGCTCGACGTCGTCGAGCCCGCGCACGCCGTGGTGTGCCTGCAGGCGGGCGAGGTGCACACCGGCGCCTTCGACCCGTTCCGCGCGCTCATCCCGATCGTGCAGGACCACGGGTCGTGGACGCACGTCGACGGGGCGTTCGGGCTCTGGGCCGCAGCATCCGCCGACCTGCGGCATCTCACCGACGGTGCGCAGCTCGCCGACTCGTGGACCACCGACGCCCACAAGACGCTCAATGCGCCGTACGACTGCGGCATGGCGATCGTGCGCCGTCCGGACGACGCGATCGGCATGTTCCGGACCGGCGGCGACTACCTCATGTACGCCGGCAGCGACCCGTGGGACGTCGGCCCCGAGCTGTCCCGTCGCGCACGTGGGGTGCCGGTGTGGGCGGCGCTGCGCAGCCTCGGAAGACGCGGCGTCGAAGAGCTCGTCGATCGTCTGCATGCGAACGCCGTGCGGATGGCGGCGGGGCTCCGGCGCATCGCGGGCGTGCACGTCGTGAACCGCGTCGACTACACGCAGGTCATGTTCCGGCTGGATGACGACGCCCGGACGGTCGAGCTGGGCCGGCTGATCCTCGCCGAGGGCACCGCGGCGGTCACGCCCGCCGTGTGGGACGGGCGTGCCGTACTGCGGTGCTCGATGTCGTCGTGGGTGACGGATGAGGATGACATCGACCGCACCCTCGCCGCGTTCGACACCCTCATCGGCGGGCGACGGTCTCCAGGAACAGTCGGTGGAAGCGGTACTCCCCGCTGACCTCGGGATGGAACGCGGTGCCCAGCACGGCGCCCTGACGGACCGCGACGACGCGGCCGTCGGGGAGCGCAGCCAGCGGCTCCGCCGCCGGTCCCACGTCCTCGACGACCGGCGCGCGGATGAAGACGGCCTGCACGGGTGGCTCCCCCAGCACCGGCACCGCCACCTCGGTCTCGAAGGAGTCGATCTGGCCGCCGAACGCATTGCGGCGCACCGTCACGTCCAGTCCGCCGAAGCTCTCCTGCCCGGCGATGCCGTCGGTCACCCGGTCGGCGAGCAGGATGAGGCCGGCGCATGTGCCGTAGACGGGGAGCCCGCCTGCGATCGCCTCCCGCAGCGGCTGCTGCAGACCGAATGCCCGGGAGAGCTTGTCGATCACGCTCGACTCGCCGCCGGGGATGACGAGACCGTCGACCACGGCGAGCTCCGCCGGACGGCGTACGAGGGTCACCTCCGCGCCGAGCCCGGCGAGCACGCGCGCGTGCTCGCGCACATCACCCTGCACGGCGAGGACGCCGACGCGGCTGTTACCAGCCACGGTCGGCGAGCCGGTGCGGCGCCGGCAGGTCGGCCACGTTGATGCCGACCATCGCCTCGCCGAGCCCGCGCGAGACCTCGGTGACCACGGCCGGGTCGTCGAAGAACGTCGTGGCCTTCACGATCGCGGCGGCGCGCTCCGCGGGGTTGCCGCTCTTGAAGATGCCGGAGCCCACGAACACGCCGTCCGCACCGAGCTGCATCATCATGGCCGCATCCGCCGGGGTCGCGACGCCGCCCGCCGTGAACAGCACCACCGGGAGGGTGCCCGTCTCGGCGATCTCGGCGACCAGCTCGTAGGGCGCCTGCAACTCCTTCGCGGCGACGTAGAGCTCGTCCTTCGTCTTCGACCGCAGCACGTTGATCTCGCTCGTGATGGTGCGGATGTGCTTGGTGGCCTCGGACACGTCGCCGGTGCCCGCCTCGCCCTTCGAGCGGATCATCGCCGCCCCCTCGGTGATGCGCCGCAGCGCCTCCCCGAGGTTCGTCGCACCGCACACGAACGGGACGGTGAACCCCCACTTGTCGATGTGGTTCACGTAGTCGGCGGGTGAGAGCACCTCGGACTCGTCGATGTAGTCGACGCCGAGCTCCTGCAGCACCTGCGCCTCGACGAAGTGTCCGATGCGTGCCTTCGCCATCACCGGGATGGACACGGCGTCGATGATGCCCTCGATCATGTCCGGGTCGGACATACGGGCCACACCGCCGTCCTTGCGGATGTCGGCCGGGACGCGCTCCAGGGCCATGACGGCGACGGCGCCCGCGTCCTCGGCGATCTTCGCCTGCTCCGCGGTGACGACGTCCATGATGACGCCGCCCTTGAGCATCTCGGCCATGCCGCGCTTGACGCGCGCGGTGCCGACGACGCCGGCCGCGTCGCTCGTGGGGGTGGGCTGGCTGGTGTCGCTGGTCACGTCGAGCCTCGCAGGTGGAAAGTGCGGTCACGGGGTGTGCGGTCGGGGGGTGCCGTCGCGCGTGGGCGGGACGTCCACACG
>JAEZSU010000232.1 GCA_023421635.1 Actinomycetes bacterium
CGGAGCGCAAGGCGCTGCTGGACCGGCTCCTCTCCCGTGAGCTGCCCGAGGGCATCGAGCAGGCGCTGCCGCAGTTCACCGGCGGCAAGGACGTGTCTACCCGTGCCGCGTCCGGGCAGGTCATCAATGCCCTCGCCGCCGAGCTTCCCGAGCTCTGGGGCGGTTCCGCGGATCTCGCCGAGTCGAACCTGACCACGATCAAGAACGCGCCGTCGTTCATCCCCGAGGAGTGGTCGACGCACGAGTGGAGCGGCTCGCCCTACGGCCGCGTGCTCCACTTCGGCATCCGTGAGCACGCCATGGGGTCGATCCTCAACGGCATCGTGCTGCACGGGCCGACGCGCCCCTTCGGCGGCACGTTCCTCATCTTCAGCGACTACATGCGCCCCCCGGTGCGGCTGGCGTCGCTGATGAACATCCCGACGATCTTCGTCTGGACGCACGACTCCATCGCCCTGGGTGAGGACGGCCCGACGCACCAGCCGATCGAGCAGATCGCGACGCTGCGGGCGATCCCGAACTTCACCCTGGTCCGGCCCGCGGATGCCAACGAGACGGCGCACGCGTGGCTCGAGATGCTCCGCCGCCACGCCGGCCCCGCCGGCATCGCGCTGACCCGTCAGAACGTCCCCACCTTCGAGCGAGGCGACGGCGAGGCGTCCGGCGACACGTTCGCCTCCGCGGCGCTGACCGCGAAGGGCGCCTACGTGCTGGCCGAGGCGCCGGGCGGCACGCCCGACGTCATCCTCATCGCGACGGGCTCGGAGGTGCAGCTCGCCGTCGAGGCGCGTGAGCAGCTGCGCGCCCAGGGCGTGAACGCCCGCGTCGTGTCCGCGCCCTCGCTGGAGTGGTTCGCCGAGCAGGACGAGGCGTACCGCGAGCAGGTCCTGCCTGCGGCGGTGAAGGCACGCGTGTCGGTCGAGGCCGGGTCGTCGCTGTCGTGGCGCGGCATCGTCGGCGACACCGGTCGCTCGGTGTCGATCGAGCACTTCGGTGCGTCGGCCGACTACAAGACCCTCTTCCAGAAGTTCGGCATCACCGCCGAGGCCGTCGTCGAGGCGGCGCGGGAAACCATCAAGGAGAACGCATGACCACCCCCACCGAACAGCTCGCCGCCGCGGGCGTCAGCATCTGGCTCGACGACCTGTCGCGTGAGCGCATCTCCACGGGGAACCTGCAGTCGCTGATCGCCGACCGCAACGTCACCGGTGTCACCACCAACCCGACGATCTTCGCCGGCGCGCTGTCGAAGGGCGAGTCCTACGCCGAGCAGGTGTCCGCGCTCGCCGCCGACGGCGCCGACGTCGACCGCGCGATCTTCGAGATCACCACCGACGACGTGCAGGCCGCATCCGACATCTTCCGTCCCGTCTTTGCCGCGACCGGCGGGGTCGACGGCCGCGTGTCGATCGAGGTCTCCCCCGACCTCGCGCACGACACCGCCGCGACGATCGCCGAGGCCAAGAAGCTCTGGGCCAAGGTCGCTCGTCCGAACGCGCTCATCAAGATCCCCGCCACCAAGGCCGGCCTCCCCGCGATCACCGAGGTCATCGGCGCCGGCATCAGCGTGAACGTCACGCTGATCTTCTCGCTCGAGCGCTACGCCGAGGTCATCGAGGCGTACCTCGCCGGTGTGGAGAAGGCGCGCGACGCGGGCATCGACGTGTCGACCCTGCAGTCGGTCGCATCGTTCTTCGTGTCCCGCGTGGACACCGAGGTCGACAAGCGGCTGAAGGCGATCGGGACCGACGAGGCGACGGCGCTGCTGTCCAAGGCCGGCATCGCCAACGCCCGCCTCGCCTTCGAGCTCTACGAGCAGGCGTTCGCGACCGACCGCGCCAAGGCGCTCCTCGAGGGCGGTGCGAACGTGCAGCGTCCGCTGTGGGCCTCGACCGGCGTCAAGGACCCGGCCCTGCCTGACACGCTGTACGTCACCGAGCTCGTCGCCGCCGGGACCGTCAACACGATGCCGGAGAAGACGCTCGAGGCGACCTTCGACCACGGCGTGATCACCGGCGACACCGTCACCGGCAACTACGCCGACGCGCACGAGGTGTTCGACCGCCTCGCCGCGGCGGGCGTGGACTTCGCCGACGTCACCCAGGTGCTGGAGGACGAGGGCGTCGAGAAGTTCATCGTGTCCTGGCACGAACTCCAGGCCACCGTGAAGGGTGCGCTGGAGCAGGCTCGATGAGTTTCGACCTCCGCCTGCGCGGTCACGTCTCCGACGTGGCCGCGCAGGCCCTGCCCGGGCTGGTGGACAGCCTCGTGGCCTCCGGCATCACCGCACAGGACGCGACCCTGTGGGGACCCGCCGCAGAGGCGGAGGCCGCGAAGCGCCTGGGCTGGGTGGACGCCGTCTCGACGTCCCGCCCGCTGGTCGAGGAGATCGTCGCGCTCCGCGACGTGCTGCGCGCCAAGGGCGTCACCCGGGTCGTGCTCGCGGGCATGGGCGGCTCGTCCCTCGCACCCGAGGTGATCGCGCGGACGGCAGGCGTCCCGCTCGTGATCCTCGACTCCACCGCCCCCGGTCAGGTGCTCGCCGCGCTCGACGGCGATCCCGAGGCCGGCGGGCTCGACCGGACCGTGCTCGTGGTCTCGTCGAAGAGCGGCTCGACCGTCGAGACCGATGCGGCCAAGCGCGCCTTCGAGGCCGCCTTCCGCGATCTCGGCATCGATCCCGCCGAGCGCATCGTCGTCGTGACCGACCCGGGCTCCCCGCTCGAGCAGTCGGCCCGCGCCGACGGCTACACCGTCTTCACCGCCGACCCGACGGTCGGCGGACGCTACTCCGCCCTCACCGCGTTCGGCCTCGTGCCGGCCGGCCTCGCCGGCGCCGACATCGGCGAGCTGCTCGACGAGGCGGAGGCGACGCTCCTCGAGGTGGCCATCGACGACCACCGAAACCCCGCCCTCGTCCTCGCCGCGGCCATCGCCGGCGGCGACCCGCGTCCCGACAAGCTGGGGCTGGTCAGCGACGGCACGCACATCCAGGGGCTGCCCGACTGGATCGAGCAGCTCATCGCCGAGTCCACCGGCAAAGACGGCACCGGCATCCTTCCCGTCGTCCTCCTGCCGGTGTCCCCCGAGCTGGACGCCCGACCAGCCGACCTCCGCGTGGTCCGCTTCGTCGACGACGTCCGCCACGAGCACCTGTTCGAGCACCACGACCACGACATCCTCGTGGCCGGCTCCCTCGGCGCACAGTTCGTGGTGTGGGAATACGCGACTGCGATCGCCGGCCGGATGCTGGGCATCAACCCCTTCGACCAGCCCGATGTGGAGTCCGCCAAGGAGGCGACCCGTCGCCTGCTCGACGAGCGCCCGGAGCCGACCGCGCCCGCGTTCACCGCAGCGGGCATGGAGGTCCGCGTCTCGGACCCCGCCCTCGCGGCGTCCGGCACCATCGCCGGGGTCCTGGACGCACTGTGGGCCGCCCTCCCCGACGACGGGTATGTGTCGGTGCAGGCATATGTCAACCGGCTCGCCCTCGCACAGCTCCCCGGCATCCGCGAGATGATCGCGGCGGACTCCGGCCGACCCACCACCTTCGGGTGGGGGCCGCGGTTCCTGCACTCGACCGGACAGTTCCACAAGGGCGGACCCGCCACCGGCGTGTTCCTGCAGATCCTGGAGCGCACCGACGTGGACGTCGAGATCCCCGGTCGCCCCTTCACCTTCGGTGAACTCATCGCGGCGCAGGCCGCGGGGGACGCCGCCGTGCTCGCCGCGCACGG
>JAEZSU010000259.1 GCA_023421635.1 Actinomycetes bacterium
GTCGTGGGTCGTCGGGTGCGAGTCCTCGAAGCATCCGCCCTGGTCGATCGCGATGTCCACGAGCACCGAGCCCGGCCGCATCCGTTCCACCATCTCGTGGGTGACGAGCTTCGGCGCCCGGGCGCCCGGCACGAGCACAGAACCGATGACGAGGTCGGCGTCGGCGGTCGCGGCGGCCACCCCGTGGGCGGTCGCGGCGACGGTGTGCCCACGGCCGTGGGAGAGGTCGTCGAAGGCGCGGAGGCGGGGGAGGGAGATGTCGAGCACCGTCACGTCGGCGCCGAGGCCGACCGCCTGGCCCACGGCGTTCCATCCCGCGATGCCGCCGCCGATCACGACGACCTTCGCCGGCGGCACCCCGGGGACCCCGGCGAGGAGCTTGCCCGACCCGCCCTGGGGGCCGCGCAGGTGGTAGCCGCCCATGAGTACGGCGAGCCGGCCGGCGACCTCGCTCATGGGGGCCAGGAGGGGCAGGGAGCCGTCGGGCAGCTGGACCGTCTCGTAGGCGATCGCGGTGGTGCCGGACGTGAGCAGCGCGTCGGTGAGCGCTTCGTCGGCGGCGAGGTGCAGGTACGTGAAGAGGGTGAGGTCGGGGCGGAGCCTGCCGTACTCGTCCGGCACGGGCTCCTTCACCTTGAGGACGAGCTCCGCGTCCCAGGCGTCGTCGACGGTGCCGATCCCGGCGCCCGCCGCGGCGTACGCCTCGTCGGTGATGCCGATCCCGGCGCCGGCGCCGGACTGCACCGTCACCCGGTGGCCGCTCCGGACCAGCTCATGCGCACCAGCCGGGGTGAGCGCGACGCGTTCTTCTCGGTTCTTGACCTCAGCGGGAACTCCGATGTGCATGACGCCTCCTCCCGCGATTCTGTCGACAAACCACTTCGACGTCGAGACATCGCGGGCTGATCGGATGCCCGGGTTTGTTCCGGCTCGGCGCCCTCGCGCCCGCCCGGCGAGAGGAGGAGGGTGGAGCTGTGCCGGAGAACCTGTTCCGGTGCGTCAGAGGGGAGAGAACATGAAGGCTCTGCAGTACCGCACGATCGGTGCCCCGCCTGAGGTGGTGGAGGTCGAGACACCCGAACCCGGGCCGGGCCAGGTGCGCCTGAAGATCACCGCGGCGGGCGTGTGCCACTCCGACGAGTTCATCATGTCGCTGAGCGAGGAGCAGTACATCTACGGGCTCCCGCTCACGCTCGGGCACGAGGGCGCGGGCATCGTCGACAAGCTCGGCGACGGCGTCACCGGCATCGAGGTCGGCACGTCCGTCGCGGTCTACGGGCCGTGGGGCTGCGGCTCCTGCTACCCCTGCTCGCAGGGCCACGAGAACTATTGCGAGAACGCGACCGCCCTCGGGATCGCCCCTCCGGGTCTCGGCGCCCCCGGCGCCATGGCCGAGTACATGATCGTCGATGACCCGCGTCATCTCGTGCCGCTCGGAGACCTCGACCCGGTGCGGAACGTGTCGCTGACGGATGCGGGGCTCACCCCGTACCACGCGATCACGCACTCCCTCTCGAAGCTCGTGCCGGGCTCGACCGCAGTCGTCATCGGCGCCGGCGGATTGGGGCACGTCGGCATCCAGATCCTCCGCGCGATCAGCCCGGCCACGGTCATCGCGCTCGACGTCAGCGAGGACAAGCTCGCGCTCGCCCGCGAGGTGGGCGCGCACCACGCGTTCCGCTCCGACGACGACGCGATCGCGAAGGTGCGGGACCTGACCGGCGGCAAGGGCGCGCACGCCGTCTTCGACTTCGTCGGCGTCCAGCCCACCATGACGCTCGGCGCAGCCATGATCCGCGTCGGCGGCGATCAGGTGCTCGTCGGGGTCGGCTCCGGTTCGCTGCCGGTCGGGATGCTGGACAAGCCGTACGAGGCGTCGGTGCGCAGCCCCTACTGGGGCTACCGCGCAGAGCTCTTCGAGGTGCTCGAGCTCGCCCGGAGCGGCGCCGTGCACGTCGAGACCGAGGTGTTCTCGCTCGACGACGCCCCGAAGGCGTACGAGCGGCTGCACGCCGGGACGCTGCGCGGTCGCGCGGTCATCGTCCCGTGACCGGCGGGTCCTCCCGGTGGTGCCGTGCCGGGAGGACCCGCCGTCGTCAGTGCAGCAGCGGGCGCAGTGCGTCCCAGAGGCCGTCGGCGACCTGCCGCTTCGTGCCCGAGACCTCGGCGAGCACGGCGCCGTCCGGACCGATCAGCGTCACCTCGTTGTCTGCGGACTCGAACCCGCGGTCCCAGCCCACCCGGTTCACGACGAGCGCGTCCGCGCCCTTCCGCTCCCGCTTGCGGCGGGCGCGTTCGAGCAGGTCGTCCCCGGATGCGGTCTCCGCCGCGAACGCGACGATCCGCTGCCCCGGCCGCCGGCCCTGCGCGAGCCCCGCCACGATGTCGGGGTTCTGCACCAGCTCCAGGGTGAGGGTCGTGTCGTCCTGCCCCTCCTTGCTGAGCTTCGCGTCGGAGACCTCGGCGACCCGGTAGTCGGCGATCGCCGCCGCCATGACGACCACGTCGGCGGCGGCGGCCGCATCCGTCACCGCCCGCTGCAGCTCCACCGCGGTGCCGGCGTGCGACAGCTCGATACGCGGATGCGCGACCGCCGGTGCGAGCACCGCATCCTCCACGTTCGCGGCGACCAGGTGCACCGCCGCGCCGCGGTCGGCCGCCGCGAGCGCCAGCGCGATGCCCTGCCGGCCGCTCGAGCGGTTGCCGAGGAAGCGCACCGGGTCGATCGGCTCGCGCGTGCCGCCGGCCGTCACCACGACCCGGAGCGCCGAGAGGTCGCCGGATGCGGCCACGATCCGCAGGGCGTGGTCGACGATGTCGTCCGGCTCGCTCATCCGGCCAGGGCCCGAGTCGCCGCCGGTCAGCGGTCCCTCGGCAGCCCCCACCACGTGCACGCCGCGGGCGCGCAGGGCCGCCACGTTCGCGACGGTCGCCGGGTGCAGCCACATCTCGGTGTGCATCGCCGGGGCGACCACGACGGG
>JAEZSU010000265.1 GCA_023421635.1 Actinomycetes bacterium
CGCCCGGGGCGGGGGCCGGGGTGCCCCGCCCCCCGGCCCTTCGGCCTGCGCTGATCGTGATCGACCCCGCTCGTGCGTACGTCGACGCGGCGTGCCCCCTGTACGCGGGGGTCGAGGACCCGTGTGCCCGTGCGGCCGAGCTGCTCACGCAGGCGCGTACGGCCGGCATCCCCACGATCATCACCCGCGTCGAGCACGATCCGACCGGTCGCACCGGCGGTGTGTTCGCGCGGAAGGTTCCCGCGACCCGCTGGTTCGCGCCCGAAAGCCCCTTCTCGGCGTACATCGACGGGCTCGAACCGCGCGCCGGTGACATCGAGATCGTGAAGCAGTATCCGAGCGCGTTCGCCGGCACCTCGCTCGCGGCGACGCTGACCGCGCTCGGCGTCGATACGCTCGTGATCACCGGCCTGACCACGAGCGGCTGCGTGCGGGCGACCGCCACCGACGCCATGCAGTCGGGCTTCGTGCCCATCGTGGTGCGCGACGCGGTCGGCGACCGGCTCGAGGGCCCGCACGAGGCGAACCTCTTCGACATCCAGGCCAAGATCGGCGAGGTCGTCTCGCTGACCCGCGCCGCCCAGATCATCCAGGGAGCAGCATGAGCGACATCGTCGTCATCACCGGCGGTGCAGGCGAGATCGGTCGCGCCCTCGCGGAGCGCTACCTCGCGGACGGCGCGGAGGTTCACCTCGTCGACGTCGCGGAGCACGTCGACGAGGTCGCGCTCGAGCTCGGTGCGACCGCGTGGCGCATCGACCTGTCGGATCACGCGCAGATCGCCCGCCTCGGCGGACTCGCGCGGGTCGACGTCCTCGTCAACGGTGTCGGGTACTGGCCTCCGACCCCCTTCGACGTGCTTGAGCCGGCGGAGTTCACCCGTTACCTCGACATCAACCTCACCAGCTCGTACGCCGTCACCTGGACGCTTCGCGACGCGCTGCGCGCCGCAGGGGGCGCCGTGGTGACCCTGTCGTCCGCGATCGGGATGAAGGGGCACCCAGACATGGTCCACTACGCCGCGGCGAAGGCCGGCGTGCTGGGCATGACGAAGTCGCTGGCGCTCGCCCTGGGTCCGTCGGGCGTGCGGGTGAACGCGGTCGCCCCGGGGCTCGTCTCCACGGTCCGCAACCGCAGCGTGTGGTCGCAGGAGCAGCAGGACGCCTTCCGCGCGACCCGCGCACTGCCGGTCGACATCGAGATCGCCGACGTGGTGGATGCGGCGCGGTTCCTCGCCTCACCCGCCGCCCGCGTCATCACCGGTCAGACGCTCGTCGTCGACGGCGGCACGGTGCTGCACTGACATGTTCGGTTCCTCCGTCTCGCCGTCCGAGAAACGACAGGCACTGCGGCGCCGCCTGGACGAGGGCGGGCTCACCGTGCTCCCCGGCGCCTTCAATGCGTTGTCGGCTCAGCTCATCGCGCGCCGCGGCGCACCCGGGGTGTACATCTCCGGGCACGGGATCGCCGCCGACCTGGGGTTGCCCGACCTCGGGATGACGACGATCACCGAGGTCGCCGAGCGCGGGCGCCAGATCGCGCGCATGGTCGACGTGCCGGCGATCATCGACGCCGACACCGGCTTCGGTGAACCTCTCAACATGGGCCGCTCGATCGTCACGCTCGAGGACGCAGGGCTCTCGGGCTGCCACATCGAGGATCAGGTGAACCCCAAGCAGTGCGGGCACTCGGAGGGTGTCGACGTCGTCGGCACAGAGCTCGCGTTGCGCCGGGTCGAGGCGGCGGTTCGTGCCCGCCGCGACCCGGGGTTCGTCGTCATCGCCCGCACGGACGCGCGTGCCGTGCACAGCCTCGACCACGCGATCGGGCGGGCGAAGGAGTTCGTCGCCGCCGGTGCCGACGTGATCTTTCCCGAGGCGCTCCGGAGCCTCGAAGAGTATGCCGCGTTCCGGCGCGCGATCGACGTGCCGCTCATGATCAACTGCAACGAGTTCGGGCGTGGGGTCCCTCCCACGCAGACACAGGTGCGCGACTTGGGTTACCAGCTCGCGGTGTACCCGGTGACGCTGCTGCGACTTGCGATGCGAGCGGCGCTGGATGGAATCGACGAGATCCTCGAGCACGGTTCCCAGCATGCGCTGCTGGAGCGGATGCAGACCAAGGACGAGCTCTACGAGCTCCTCGGCTATGAGGCGTACCAAGCGTTCGACGACCGCGTGTTCAGCGCTGCGACCAGGGGTCCTGTCCACTAGCGTTGAGGGGGCGCATCCCGTCCACCGAACGTGAGGAGCCAGATGCCGCGCAACGTCGAGAACATCCCGGGCGCAGGCAGCGCGCGAAAGGTCCTCGACGTGCTGTTCTGCTTCTCGGCGGACCGGCCGGTATGGACGGCGCACGACCTGGCCCGGCAGATCGAGGTCTCCTCGGCCACCGTCTACCGTTACCTCGCGCTGCTGCGTGACGTCGGACTCGTCGACGACGACGGCAACGGCAACTACCGCCTCTCGATGCGGGTGACGAAGTTCACCGCCGCAGCCGAAGCGGGCCGCTCCGCCCTGGAGACCCTTGCGGTACCGGTGATGACCCGCATCCGGGACGAGATCGACGAGACCGTACTGCTCGCGCGCCGGGTGGGGGACTCCGCCATCGCGGTGGAGCGGGTGGAATCGCAGCAGCCCGTGCGGCTGCAGTTCGACGTCGGTCGGCGAATGCCGCTGCACCGGGGCTCGATGGCCCGTCTGCTGCTCGCCGCACTGCCGCGGAGTGAGCGCGATGCGTATTTCGCCGCGCAGTTCCCGGAGGGGCGCCCCGCCGAGCTCGACGACGACGCGCTGGACGCACTCGAGCGCGAGGGCTACACGCAGAGCTTCGGTGAGGTCGACGAGGGCATCTGGGGGGTCTCCGCGGCCATCCGCGTGAACGGCGTCA
Source organism: Actinomycetes bacterium (assembly GCA_023421635.1). GTDB lineage: Bacteria > Actinomycetota > Actinomycetes > Actinomycetales > Microbacteriaceae > Microbacterium. The sequence continues at coordinate 2,890 of JAEZSU010000265.1, forward strand.
CCGCCGCGGCGCTCGGTGTCGCCGCCCCCATGTACCGCCTCGACGCGCGCACCCGCGAGCGGATCGTCGCGGCCGTCCGTGCCGGTGCCGACGAGGTCACCGCGATCGCCTCGTCCGGTGCGGCCTGAGCCCGCCACGAGGCACCCCGCAGGTGTCGACGAAAAAGGAAGGCCGCCGCGCCGGAGCGCGCAGCGGCCTTCCCGTCTGAGGAGCCTGGTCAGTCGAACATGACCACCGAGCGGGTGATGCCGGCACCGGTCTCGAGTGCGACCAGTGCGTCGTCGGCCTCGTCGAGGCCGATCCGCGCGGTCACGAGTTCGTCGAGGAGCAGCGTGCCCTTGCGATACATGTCGAGGTAGCGCGGGATGTCGATCCGGAAGCGGTTGGAGCCCATGTTCGACCCCTGCAGGGTGCGCCCGAATGTGAGGTCCACGCCGGAGACGGAGATCTGCTCGCCCTCCGGCAGCAACCCCACGAC
>JAEZSU010000327.1 GCA_023421635.1 Actinomycetes bacterium
GGCCGCGGTGATGCTGGAGGACGTGGCTCGCACGGTCCACATCGCGAAGCAGGGCGGGGAGGTCCTCCCGATCCCGCAGGACGCGATCGACCGCCTCTACGACCGGTACCAGAACGTCTACGGACAGACTTCGGATGCGCGCCGCGAGGGCGCAGCATCCGCTTCCCACAACTGAACACCCGAACAACTGAACATCGCACCAAGACGACGATGTCCACGAAAGGAAACACAGTGAAAGGCAACAAGATCCTGTTCACGGCAGCAGCCGTGACGGTCAGCGCGCTTGCCCTGGCCGGCTGCTCCAACGCCGGCGGCAGCTCCTCCGGCGAGGGTGACGGCGGCCTCATCGGCGTCGCCATGCCGACGAAGAGCTCGGAGCGCTGGATCCAGGACGGCAACGCCGTCAAGGACCAGCTCGAGGAAGCCGGCTTCACCGTCGACCTCCAGTACGCCGAGGACGACATCCCCACCCAGGTCTCGCAGATCGAGAACATGATCACCAAGGGCGCGGAAGCCCTGATCATCGCCTCCATCGACGGCACCACCCTCTCCGAGGTGCTGCAGAACGCGGCCGACGCCGACATCCCGGTCATCGCGTACGACCGCCTCATCCGCGACAGCGAGAACGTGGACTACTACGCCTCGTTCGACAACTTCGTCGTCGGTCAGCAGCAGGCGTGGTCCGTGCTCAACGGCCTCGGCCTCACCGAGCTCGACGGCACCCCGATCGAGGGCGCGCCCGCCGGCCCGTTCAACATCGAGCTGTTCGCCGGTTCGCCCGACGACAACAACGCCACGTTCTTCTGGAACGGCGCGATGGACGTGCTCGAGCCGCTCCTGGAAGACGGCACCCTGGTCGTGAAGTCGGGTCAGACCGACTTCCAGCAGGCGGCCACGCTCCGCTGGGACGGCGAGGCCGCCCAGAGCCGCATGGAGGACATCCTCACGGCGAACTACTCGGACGGCACGAAGGTCGACGCGGTGCTCTCGCCCTACGACGGCATCTCGCGCGGCATCATCTCGGCGCTCACCGACGCCGGGTACACCGTCGGTCCGGAGTGGCCGATCATCTCGGGCCAGGACGCCGAGCTCGACTCGGTCAAGGCCATCAACGCCGGTGAGCAGTACGCCACCATCTTCAAGGACACCCGCAAGCTCGCCGAGGTCGCCGTCGCGATGGCCACCGCGCTGCTGAACGGTGAGGAGCCCGAGGTGAACAACACCACGGACTACGACAACGGTGTGAAGGTCGTCCCGTCGTACCTGCTCGAGTCGCAGATCGTCGTCAAGGACAACATCACCGAGATCCTGGTCGACTCCGGTTACTGGACCGAAGACGAGATCAAGGGCTAAGAACGATCACAGCCCGACCGGGCGGCGAGAGCATCCTCTCGCCGCCCGGTCCGGGCCGTCGGCTAGGAGAGACGAGACCTATGAACATCCTCGAGATGCGGGGGATCACCAAGACGTTCCCGGGCGTGAAGGCGCTGTCGGACGTCAACCTCGCGGTCGCCCGCGGTGAGGTCCACGCGATCTGCGGTGAGAACGGTGCCGGGAAGTCCACCCTCATGAAGGTGCTCTCCGGCGTGTATCCGCACGGCACCTACGACGGCGCCATCGTGTACGAGGGCGAGGAGGTGGCGTTCAAGAACCTCCGTGACAGCGAGGCCAAGGGGATCGTCATCATCCACCAGGAGCTGGCGCTGAGCCCGTACCTGTCGATCGCGGAGAACATCTTCCTCAACAACGAGCGCCGCGGCCCGGGCGGCCTCATCGACTGGAACCACACGAACTTCGAGGCGGCGAAGCTGCTCGAGCGCGTGGGACTGCGCGACAACCCCACCACCAAGATCAACCAGATCGGCGTCGGCAAGCAGCAGCTCGTGGAGATCGCGAAGGCGCTCTCCAAGGAGGTGAAACTCCTGATCCTCGACGAGCCGACCGCAGCGCTGAACGACGAGGACTCCGCGCACCTGCTGGAGCTCATCCTGCAGCTCAAGGCGCAGGGGATCACGTCGATCATCATCAGCCACAAGCTGAACGAGATCAAGAAGATCGCCGACACCGTCACGGTCATCCGCGACGGCAAGACGATCGAGACGATCGCCAAGGACGACGTCACCGAGGACCGCATCATCAAGGACATGGTCGGTCGCGACCTGGAGCACCGGTACCCCGACCACGAGCCCAACATCGGCGAGGAGCTGCTGCGCGTCGACAACTGGACCGCGCACCACCCGCAGGACCCGACGCGCGTCGTCGTCGACGACGTGTCGATCACCGTCCGCGCCGGCGAGATCGTCGGCATCGCCGGGCTCATGGGCGCCGGGCGCACGGAGTTCGCGATGAGCCTGTTCGGCCACAGCTACGGCACCCGCATCTCCGGCAAGGTCTTCATGCGCGGCAAGGAGATCAAGACGCGCACGGTGTCCGAGGCGATCGCCAACGGACTCGCCTACGCGACCGAGGACCGCAAGACCTACGGCCTGAACCTCATCGAGGACATCAAGCGGAACATCTCGATGGCGTCGCTGCGCAAGCTCGAGAAGGGCGGCCTGGTCGACGACAACCAGGAGTTCAAGGTCGCCAACGACTTCCGTCGCGACATGAACATCAAGGCCCCGAGCGTGCTCGCGAAGACCGGGAAGCTCTCCGGCGGCAACCAGCAGAAGGTCGTGCTGTCGAAGTGGATCTACTCCGACCCCGACGTGCTCATCCTCGATGAGCCCACCCGCGGCATCGACGTCGGCGCCAAGTACGAGATCTACACGATCATCAACCGCCTGGCAGCGGAGGGGAAGGGGATCGTCGTGATCTCCTCCGAGCTGCCCGAGCTCCTCGGCATCAGCGACCGTGTGTACGCGCTGTCCGAGGGTCGCATCACCGGCGAGCTGCCGATCGAGCAGGCCACACCCGAATCCGTCCTCAAGCTCATGACCATGGAGAAGCCCCGCTGACGGGGCTCGCAGGAGACACGCACATGTCGAACACCGACACGACGAACGAAACGCAGGCCGCGGGGGCCCTCGTCAACCCCGCCGACAACAAGTTCACCCGCTGGCTGTCCACCGTGCTCAGCGACCTGGGCAAGAACGGCATCTTCATCGCGCTGATCGCGGTGGTCGTGCTGTTCGCGTTCCTCACCGACGGCATCCTGCTGCGCCCGCAGAACATCTCGAACCTGGTCGTGCAGAACGGGTACATCCTCGTGCTCGCGATCGGCATGGTGATGGTCATCATCGCCGGCCACATCGACCTGTCGGTCGGTTCGGTCGCCGCCTTCGTCGGCGCCGTCTCGGGTGTCTTCGCAGTGCAGTGGGGGATGCCCTGGTGGCTCGCGATCGTGCTCTCGCTCGCGATCGGCGCCCTGGTCGGCGCCTGGCAGGGCTTCTGGATCGCCTACGTCGGCATCCCGGCGTTCATCGTCACCCTCGCCGGCATGCTCATCTTCCGCGGCCTCGCGCTCGTGGTCCTCGGCAACGCCAACATCGGTTCGTTCCCCACGGAGTACCGCGCGCTCGGCAACGGCTTCCTCTCCGGCCTGTTCGGCGGCGAAGAGGTCGACATCTTCACGCTCGGCATCGCGGCGATCGCGATCGTCGCGCTCATCGTGCAGCAGCTGCGCACCCGCGCCGGCCGGCAGAAGTACGGCCAGGAGGTCGAGCCGCTCGTCTGGCTGATCGCGAAGCTCGTCCTCATCTCGGCCGTCATCGCGTTCTTCGCATACTCGCTCGCCACCTACAAGGGCGTCCCGGTCACCCTGATCGTGCTCGCGATCCTGGTGCTCGCCTACGGCGTCGTGATGAACCGCACCGTGTTCGGCCGCCACATCTACGCCATCGGCGGCAACCGCCACGCGGCGGAGCTCTCGGGCATCAAGACGCGCCGGGTCGACTTCTGGCTGTTCGTGAACATGGGCTTCCTGGCTGCCCTCGCCGGCCTCATCTTCACCGCGCGCCTGAACCTCGCCGGCCCCAAGGCCGGTGACGGCTTCGAGCTCGAGGCGATCTCCGCGGCGTTCATCGGCGGCGCGGCGGTGCAGGGTGGCGTCGGCACGATCGGCGGCGCCATCATCGGTGGCCTCATCATCGGTGTCCTCAACAACGGCATGTCGATCATGGGCATCGGTATCGAGTGGCAGCAGGCCGTGAAGGGCCTCGTGCTGCTGCTGGCCGTCGCGTTCGACGTCTACAACAAGCGTCGCACCGGCAACTGAGCCGCATCCGTTCCACGAAGGCCCCGCCCACCCGGCGGGGCCTTCGTCGTCTGCGGGCGTTGCGCCGTGTGACGGCGCCCCTCCCGTCCGCGCAGCTCCGGTGTGACACTGCTTCGCATGGCCTCGCGCATCATCCTCAACGCCTTCGACATGACCTGCATCAGCCACCAGTCGGCCGGCACCTGGCGGCATCCACGGAGCAACGCCACGGGCTACAAGGACCTGGAGTACTGGACGGAGCTGGCGAAGCTGCTCGAACGCGGGCGATTCGACTCCCTCTTCATCGCCGACGTGCTCGGCACGTACGACGTCTACCGGGATTCGGCGGCGACCGCGTTGCGCGACGCCGACCAGGTGCCGGTGAACGACCCGTTCCTGCAGGTGCCGGCAATGGCCATGGTCACCGAGCATCTCGGGTTCGGGGTCACCGCGGCGCTGACGTACGAGCAGCCGTACGCACTGGCCCGTCGCTTCTCGACGCTCGACCACCTGACCCGCGGGCGGGTGGCGTGGAACGTGGTGACCGGCTACCTGAACTCGGCCGCCGTCAACCTCGGCCTCGACCGGCAGCTCTCGCACGACGACCGCTACGACGTCGCCGACGAGTTCCTCGACGTCACGTACAAGCTCTGGGAGGGGTCGTGGGAGGAGGATGCGGTCGTCGCCGACCGCGAGCGCGGCATCTACGCGGACCCGTCGAAGGTGCATCCGATCCGCCACGAGGGGACGCACTTCAGCGTTCCCGGCATCCACCTGTCCGAACCGTCGCCGCAGCGGACCCCGGTGATCTTCCAGGCCGGCGCGTCGCCGCGCGGCCGCGCATTCGCCGCGAAGCACGGGGAGGGGATCTTCATCAGCCCCGCGAACCCGGCGCAGGCGCGCGCGATCGCGACCGACATCCGCGACCGCGCCGAGGCGGAGGGGCGCGCCCGCGACGCGGTGAAGGTGTTCGTGCTCGTCACGGTCATCACCGGGCCGTCGGACGAGGCGGCGCAGGCGACGTTCGAGGAGTATCTCTCCTACGCCTCGGGTGAGGGGGTGCTGGCGCTCTACGGCGGGTGGACCGGGATCGACTTCGGGCAGTGGGAGCCGGACCAGCCACTCGAGGAAGTCGAGAACGACAGCCTGCGCTCGGTGCTCGCGTCGCTCGCGAAGATCGACCCGGAGCGGCGCTGGACCCCGGCCGACATCGTGCGCCGTCGTGCGATCGGCGGGATGGGGCCGGTCATCGTCGGTGGCCCGGAGACCGTCGCGGACGAGCTGGAGCGCTGGGTCGACGAGGGCGACGTCGACGGGTTCAACTTCGCGTACGCGATCACCCCTGGCACGTTCGAGGATCTCGTGGCGTACGTGGTGCCGGAGCTGCAGCGCCGCGGCCGGGCGCAGACCGAGTACGCGGGCACGACGCTGCGCGAGTCGCTCTTCGGCGAGGGCGAGCGCCGGGTGGCGGCGTCGCACCCCGCGGCCGCCTACCGGGGCGCGTTCGCCGGTGGCCCCACCGCCGACGACACCACGCTGCCCTCGAAGATCGCGGACCATTTCGCCGCTCAGCCCGTCTGACACCCGCATCCCCGCGTCGCGTCGTGGCGTGGCGCGGGTGCTGTGACGGCGTTGCTGCGTTGCTGCGTCGCGGCGTGGCCGCGTTGCTGCGTCGCGGCGCGGCGTGACGTGTCGTTGTATCGCCGCAAACCCCGGTCG
>JAEZSU010000357.1 GCA_023421635.1 Actinomycetes bacterium
GCATCCGCTCGCGCGAACTCGCGCGAGCTGCCACCTGAACTCAGGCAAGGGATGCGGCTCGCTTCAGGTGGCCGTTGCTGCCGCATCCGCCCGCGCGAACCCGCGCGAGCTGCCACCCGAACCGCGCCGCACCCGCGCGAGCTGCCACTCGAGCACGCGACGAGCGCGGCGGCGCGTCAGGCGCCGAGGGTGCCGAGGTAGAGGCCGATGACCTTGGGGTCGTTGAGCAGTTCGCGGCCGGTGCCGGTGTAGGCGTCGTGCCCCTGGTCGAGCACGTAGCCACGGTCGCAGATCTGCAGGCAGCGGCGGGCGTTCTGCTCCACCATGATCGTGGTCACGCCGGCCTTGTTGATCTCCGAGACCCGCAGGAACGCCTCGTCCTGTCGCGAGGGGGACAGACCCGCGCTCGGCTCGTCCAGCAGCAGCACATGCGGGTCCATCATGAGCGCGCGGCCCATCGCGACCATCTGCCGTTCGCCGCCGGAGAGCGACCCGGCCCGCTGCGTCAGGCGCTTGGCGAGGTCGGGGAAGATCGAGGTGATGAAATCGACCCGCTCGCTGAACGCCTTCGGACGCTGGTAGGCGCCCATCTGCAGGTTCTCCGCGATCGTGAGGCTGGGGAAGACGTTGTTCGTCTGCGGCACGAACCCGACGCCCTTGGAGACGAGCTTGTTCGCGCGCAGCCCGGTGATGTCCTCGCCGTTCAGGATGATGCTGCCGGAGCGCACCTTCACCTGCCCGAAGATGGCCTTCAGCATGGTCGACTTGCCGGCGCCGTTCGGGCAGATGATGCCGATGAGCTCGCCCTTCGCGGCGGTGAGGTTCGCGCCGGTGAGGATGTTCACGCCCGGCAGGTAGCCGGCCGTGAGGTCGCGCACCTCGACGACGTTCTGCGCCGGGGACGGAGCGGATGCGGGGGATGCTGCGGACTGCGCCGTGTCGCTCACTTGTCGGCCTCCGTGTCGGTGTGCTCGGCCTCGGCGTCGATCGCCTCGTCCAGTTCGCGGGCGGTCGCGACGAGCTCGGCCGCCTCCGCCGTGAGGGTGCCGGCGTGACGGCCGGTGACGACGCCCAGGTCCACGTCCTGATGCGCGCCGAGGTAGGCGTCGATGACGGCGGGATCCTGCATGACCGACTCCGGCGGGCCCTCGGCGACCACGCGGCCCTCCGCCATCACGACGACCCAGTCCGCGATGTGGCGCACCATGTGCATGTCGTGCTCGACGAACACGACCGTCATGCCGAGCTCCTTGAGATCCAGGATGTGGTCGAGCAGCGACTGCGTGAGCGCCGGGTTCACACCGGCCATCGGCTCGTCGAGCATCACCAGCGTCGGGTCGCTCATGAGCGCACGCGCCATCTCGAGGAGTTTCCGCTGCCCGCCGGAGAGGGATGCGGCGAAGTCGCCCTCCTTCGCGTCGAGCTTGAAGCGCTTGAGCAGCTCGCGCGCCTTCGCCTCGTTCTTCCGCTCCTGCGCGCGCCACAGGAACGGGAACGCGCCGGCCCAGAAACGCTCCCCGGACTGGCCGGTCGCCCCGAGCTTCATGTTCTCCAGCACGGTGAGCAGCCCCAGCGACTTCGTCAGCTGGAACGTGCGCACCTGCCCCATCCGGGCCGCCTTGTAGGCGGGGATGCCGGCGAGATTCGTGCCGTCGAAGGACCAGCTGCCCTCGTTGGGCTTGTCGAACCCGGTGAGCAGGTTGAACAGGGTGGTCTTTCCGGCACCGTTCGGGCCGATGAGCGCGGTGATGGCGCCGCGGGGGATCTCAAGATGCTCCACATCGACGGCGGTGAGGCCGCCGAACACGCGTCGCACCCGGTCGATGACGATGATCGGGTCGACCTTCTCGACACCGGGTCGGATCTCTCCGCGGTGGAGGCCCGTGGCCTTCGCCCGGGGCGTGGGGGGTGTGACGTCATCGGACAAAGGTCAACTCCTTCTTGCTGCCGAGGATGCCCTGCGGTCGGAAGATCACCAGCAGCATCAGCGCGACGCCGACGAGCACGAACACCAGCATCTGGCTCTGCTCGGTGGTGAGGAAGGGGAGCCAGCCGATCGAGACGAGTGCCGGCAGCAGGTTGGACAGGAAGGCACGCACGACCCAGAACAGCACGGCGCCCAGCACCGGGCCGAAGATCGTGGCGGCCCCGCCCAGCAGCAGCGCCGTCCACACGTAGAAGGTCTGCGAGGTGACGTACACGTTCGGGTTCACGTTGGTGCCCATCGCCGTGACGATGCCGCCCGCCGCGATGAGCACGCCGCCGAAGATGAGGGCCTGCATCTTGAACGCGAAGACGTTCTTGCCCAGCGAGCGCACCGCATCCTCGTCCTCCCGGATGCCGCGGATCACCCGGCCCCAGGGACTGCGCATGAGCAGCCACACGAGCGTCACCGCGACGGCGATCGTGATGGTGCCGACGATGATGACCCACCACTGGTCGGACTGGTAGGTCCACGGCCCGAAGCCCCACTTGCCGGGCGGCAGCGGGTTGCTCGCGCGGAACCCCGCCTGGAAGCCGGAGAGGCCGTCGGCGGAACCGGTGACGTTGCGGAACGCGGAGGTGAGGAAGAGGAGTCGGAGCACCTCGGCGGCCGCGATCGTCACGATCGCGAGGTAGTCGCCGCGCAGCCGCAGCGTGGGGATGCCCATGATGAGCGCGAACACGACGGCGGCGAGCAGGCCGATGAGCGCTGCCAGCGGCCACGGGAGCCCGAAGGTGAGGATCGAGATCGCGAAGCCGTAGGCGCCGATGGCCATGAAGCCGGCGACACCCATGTTCAGCAGCCCCGCGAAGCCGAAGTGCACCGAGAGCCCGATGGCGGCGAGCACGTAGCCGAGGGTTGCGGGCGCGAGGATCTGCGCCAGCGTGTTGGAGAGGATCTGCAGGAGGTTCACGTGGCTATCCGATTCGCTCTCGGCGTCCGAGGATGCCCTGCGGACGGAACAGCAGGATGACGATCAGCACGACCAGCGCGCCGACGTATTTGAGGTCGGAGGGGATCCAGAGCGTCGAGACCTCGACGAGCAGGCCCACGATGATCGATCCCACCAGCGCCCCGAAGGCGGTACCGAGCCCGCCGAGCGTGACGGCGGCGAACATCAGCAGCAGGATGCTGGTGCCCATGTCCCACTTGATCCCCGGGCGGAAGTACGCCCACAGGATGCCGGAGAGACCCGCCAGGGCAGCCGCCATGACCCAGACGACCCGGACGACCGAGTCGACGTCGATGCCGCTCGCCGCCGCGAGCGACGGGTTGTCGGAGACCGCCCGGGTGGCGCGTCCGATCCGGGTGCGCATGAGCCACCAGGCGAACGCGGCGATGACCACGATCGAGACCCCCATGGAGATGAGGTCGGTGACCGTCAGCCGGATGGGGCCGAGGCCTGGGATGATCTGGCTGGCGCCGCCCGGGAGCTGCTGCGTGCCGCCGCCGATGAGCATCTGGAACACGTAGCGGAGGGCGAGCGACAGCCCGATCGAGACGATCATGAGCTGCACCGTGCCGATGCCCTTTCGCCGCAACGGCCGCCAGATCCCGGCATCCATGCCCAACCCGAACAGGGCGGACAGGATGATCGCGATGGGGATCGCGATCCAGATCGGGAGCCCCGTCCCGACGGACAGCAGCAGCGCCATCAGCGCGCCGAAGGTCACCATCTCGCCGTGCGCGAAGTTGGACAGGCCCGTCGTGCCGAACACCAGGGAGAGGCCGATCGCCGCGAGGCCGAGCATGAGGCCGAAGTTCAGCCCGTTCACCGCGCGTGAGAGGAGCTGATCCCAGAAGCTGGTGGTCGTCCGCTCCGCGGCGCCGAGCGTGAAGTTCCTCGTGACCGTGCTGGTCGCGCCGAACTCCACCTCCTGCTCGAACACGAACGCGTCGGGGACGGTCACGTTGTTCGGTAGACTCTCCTCATCGAGGGTGACGGTCCAGGTGCCGTCCTTCGTGGGGACACCGACGCGGAAACTCCCGTTCTTCGTCGTCTCGGTCTCACCGGTGAACCCGTCACCGGTCACCGTCACCGTCGCGCCCTCGATCGGCTCGCCCGCAGCGCGGACGTTGCCCGAGATGGCGTAGGGATAGTCCTCGCCGTCGTCGGTGGCGGCCGATGCGGGACCGGCCGTGCCGAACAGCAGCGCGACGGCGAACAGTCCGGTGAGCACGATCGAGAGAGCGCGGGACGGCAACCTGACGGCGTGCGATATCCGGGTGATCGCCACTGACACCTCCAACTAGGGGACAAGCGCCAGAAATCCGGGTGGCTTCGGCGACACTGCACGGTACTCAGCGATTGTTGCCCGTGTGTTTCCGCTGCGCAACTGTCGGTATCCCGGTCAGGGAATGTTTCCGATCCTCGACGAATTACGATAAGAGCGGGGCGCGCACGTGCACCCCGCCCGCGCAGGAGCCGTACGTTGCGGCGGAGGAGAGTAGATGGACACCCACGACCCGTTCGGATTCGTCGGACTGACCTACGACGACGTCCTGCTGCTGCCAGGCCACACGGATGTCATCCCGAGCGAGGCCGACACCTCGTCCCGCGTCACGCGTCGCATCACGGTCGCGACGCCGCTGCTGTCCGCCGCCATGGACACCGTGACCGAGACGCGACTCGCGATCGCGATCGCCCGGGAGGGCGGCCTCGGCATCCTGCACCGCAACGTCTCCATCCAGGACCAGGCGGCGATGGTCGACCGGGTGAAGCGCAGCGAGTCCGGCATGATCACCGACCCCGTCACGACCCATCCGGATGCGACGATCGAAGAGGTCGACGCGCTCTGCGCCAAGTACCGTATTTCGGGCCTCCCCGTCGTCGACGAGGACGGGCGCCTGGTGGGCATCATCACCAACCGCGACATGCGGTGGGTCTCGGGTTTCGAGCGTCAGAGCACGAAGGTGCGCGACGTCATGACCCGTGAGGGGCTCATCACCGGCCGAGTCGGTATCGGTGCGAACGAGGTCATCTCCCTCTTCGCCCGCCACCGCGTGGAGAAGCTGCCGCTCATCGACGACGAGGGCAAGCTCGCGGGCCTGATCACCATCAAGGACTTCGACAAGAGCGAGAAGTACCCGCTCGCCACCAAGGACGACCAGGGGCGCCTCCGCGTCGGTGCCGCGATCGGCTTCTTCGGCGACGCCTGGGAGCGCGCCGAGGCGCTGCGCGACGCGGGTGTCGACGTGCTCGTCGTCGACACCGCCAACGGCCAGTCGGCCGGCGTCATCGACATGGTCCGCCGCATCAAGGCCGACCCGAGCTTCGCCCACATCGACGTCATCGGCGGCAACGTCGCGACCCGCGAGGGCGCGCAGGCGCTCGTCGACGCGGGCGCGGATGCGGTGAAGGTGGGTGTCGGACCGGGCTCGATCTGCACCACCCGCATCGTCGCCGGCGTCGGCGTGCCCCAGGTCACCGCGATCTGGGAGGCGTACCAGGCGTGCCGCGAGGCCGGCATCCCCGTGATCGCCGACGGTGGGCTGCAGTACTCCGGCGACATCGCCAAGGCGCTCGTCGCCGGTGCGGACACCGTCATGCTCGGCTCGCTCCTCGCGGGCACGGACGAGTCGCCGGGCGAGATCGTCTTCCAGGGCGGCAAGCAGTTCAAGCAGTACCGCGGCATGGGTTCGCTCGGTGCGCTGCAGACCCGCGGCAAGAAGACCTCGTATTCGAAGGACCGCTACTTCCAGGCCGACGTGCCGAACGACGACAAGCTCATCCCCGAGGGCATCGAGGGGCAGGTCGCCTACCGCGGCCCGCTCTCCGCCGTCGCCTACCAGCTCGTCGGCGGACTGCGGCAGTCGATGTTCTACGTCGGTGCCCGCACCATCGAGGAGCTCAAGGCCAAGGGCAAGTTCGTCCGCATCACGGCGGCGGGCCTGAAGGAGTCGCACCCGCACGACGTGCAGATCGTGGTCGAGGCCCCGAACTACAAGCGCTGAGCGGACGCGTCATGTCCTCCACAGGATGACTCCTTCGTGCGGTTCTGCACGGGCCGAGGGCCGGGGCGCCGGGGGCGGCGAACGGTGCGGATGCTTGGGCATGCGGCTCCACGGCACGGACCTCGGCGACTGGCTCATGCGATCGCACGGCATCGCCCACCGGGAGGATGTGCTCCGCGCAGGGTTCCCACTCGCGGTGATGCGAGCGTTCGTGCGCGACGGTGGCGCCAGCATGATCAGGCGGGCCTGGCTCGCACTGCCGTCGGCCGATCCCGAGTTCCTGGATGCGGCGCATGCTGGAGGCCGGCTGAGCTGCACGACCCTCGCACGGCGGCGCGGATGGTGGATGCCGGCATCTGTGCCCACCACTGTCCACCTGCATATGGTTCCCGGCTCCGGCTCGTCCGCGATGCCCGCGCAGTGGCAGGGGCGGCTGCACTGGACTCGGCCGTTGGCGCCATCTCCGCGGCACACACTTGTCGCGACGCTCGAGGACTCGTTGCTGCATCTGGCAACCTGCCTGCCGTTCGAGACCGCGCTGGTGCTGTGGGAGTCGGCGATCCGTGTGGAGCAGCTCGCCGCCGACTACCTCCGATCGATCACATGGCCGTCGCTGGCGGCGCGTGAGCTCGCGGACGCCGTCACCGGGTTGTCGGATTCCGGGCTGGAGACATTGGTCGCGACGCCACTGCGGCGCTGGGGCCTGCAGGTCCAGCAGCAGGCGAAGGTCGGGGGTCGACTCGTGGACCTGCTCGTCGGGGAACGTCTCGTCATCCAGATCGACGGGTACGCGTTCCACGCCGATTCGTCGCAGCGCACGCGTGACATCTCGCACGACGCCGAACTCCGGCTTCGCGGGTACACGGTCCTGCGGTTCAGCTACGCGCAGGTCATCCACGATTGGCCCGCCGTGGCCGCGGTGATCCGGAGGGCGGTCGCCGCTGGTCTGCACCGTGCGTGCTGACCGGCGCCCGACGAACTCCGCAGGATCGCGCGAACCTCGCAGCGTTTGCCCCGAATGCTGCGAGGTCGGTCATTTTCTGCGGACTTCCGGGACCGGCGGACCTCGCGGGCG
>JAEZSU010000376.1 GCA_023421635.1 Actinomycetes bacterium
GGTCAGTGGAACAGCGACGTGTTGGCCTGCTCGACGTCGCGGTACTGCCGACCCGCGGCATCCAGCGCCATGCCGATCTGGGCGAGCGCCTCCTCCACCTGCTGCTGGGTGGCGCGCCACTGGTCGACGGCGCCCTGGAACATGCCGGCGGCGACACCGGTCCAGCTGGACTGCAGCTGCGTGAGCTGTGCGAGCAGCGACGACGACTCGCCCTGCAGCCGGTCGATCGTGCCGCGCATGGCGGCGGTGGCGGCGAAGACGGCGTCTGGGTCGACGGAGAACACGGACATGGGGCTTCCTTTCCTCGGAGCGCCCCACGGTAGGCGTCTGCGTGCTGCGCGCTGCCGCATCCCGGGTCCGTGGTGGAGGACTCGGCGCCCATGCCGGCAGGGGAGGACAGGATGCTGCCGCACCGAACCGGTATGGAATGCGCGGACCGGCAGTCCGAAGACTGCCGGCCCGCATGGCGTGTGCCGGTTCGGTAGGGAGAGACTCAGATGGGATCCGGTGCGAGCGGGAACGAGACACGGAACGTCGCGCCGCCGCCCTCGGTGTCGCCGACCTCGACCTCGCCGTTGAGGGCGTCCACGAGGGACGCCACGATGGACAGGCCGAGCCCCGAGCCGCCGGTGTCGCGTGCCCGCGAGGTGTCGGCGCGCCAGAACCGCTGGAAGATCTGCTCGCGGATCTGCTCCGGCACGCCCTCGCCGTGATCGACGATCTCGATCCACCCGAGCCCGCGCATGTCGTCGGTGCCGACGCGCAGCTCGATGGGGGCGTCCTCGGGGGAGTAGCGCTGCGCGTTGCCGAGGAGGTTCGCCACGACCTGGCGCACGCTGTTCTCGTCCGCCATCACGATCGGCGGGCGATCGGCGGGCGTGAACGGGGCCGGCAGCGTCGGCTGCTCCCCGGTGTCGTCCGAGGCCTCGCCCTTGGGCTTGCGCCGCAGCCGCGATGCGAGGTTGATCGCGGCGGTCGGCACCGGGCCGCGCCGTCGTGCGGGCGTCGGCGTCGGATCGGGGAGCGGGATCGGCGGGGTCTGGATCACCGGGCGACTGCCCGTGGTGTCGATCACGGTCACCTCGCGCTGCGGCGAGGAGGCGCGCACGTCCATGGCCGCATCCCGTGCGATCGGTCGCAGGTCCAGCGGCACCGGCACGATGCCGCGTCGCTCGTCGAGCCGGGCGAGGGCCAGGAGGTCCTCGACCATGCTCGTCATGCGCACGGCCTCCTTCTCGATGCGCTCCATCGCCTGGCCGGTGGCGTCCGCGTCCTGGATCGCGCCCATCCGGTAGAGCTCCGCATACCCGCGCACCGTGACCAGGGGGGTGCGCAGCTCGTGGCTGGCGTCGCCGATGAACCGTCGCATCTGCCGCACCGTGGCGTCGCGCTGCGACAGGGCGCCGTCGATGCGGCCGAGCATGGCGTTGATCGCGCGCTTGAGCCGCCCGACCTCCGTCGTCTCCGGTTCGAGGTCGGTCAGGCGCAGGCTGAAGTCGCCGCCCGCGATCGCGTCGGCGGTGCGTTCCACCTGGGCGAGGCTGCGGAAGGTGAGGGTGACGACCCACCGAACCAGCACGGCCGCCGCGATCACCACGACGAGGGCCAGCAGGGTGTAGATGCCGAGGTACGTGGCGACGACGCGTTCGGTCTCCGAGGTGGGGATCGCGACGACCTCGGTGAAGAAGGGGTTGCTGTCGAACTGGGTCACCACCGCCATCGCCCGGTACGAGCCGGAGGGGCTCCCCTCCAGGTCGAAGGCCTCGAGCTGGTGCGTGTACGCATAATCGAGCGGGAAGGTCTCCGGGAAGACCGCTTCGCTCTCGTTCGCCGCACCGCCGGCGGTGAGCACCCGCGCCCCCGTCGCGTCGTAGATGGCCACCTGGTAGTCGGTGGGGGCGACATTCTGCCGCGGGGTGAAGATGATCCCGGTTTCGGTGACCTGCGTCTCCAGCAGCGCGTTCGTTGCGACGTTGCCCTGGGTCAGGGGCGTGAGGGTCGTCTCGAGGTTCGCCAGGAGCGTGGTGCGCAGGAACACCATGGTGCCGAGCCCCGTGGCGAGCAGGCCGATGACCAGCACGCCCACCGTGACACCGGTGACCTTGGCGCGCAGGCTGACGCCGCGCCACCATCGGGTCAATCCGTCGGGTGAGGCGTGGCGCGGTTGTGGATCTCGCATGTGGGAGCCGTCAGGCGGACTTGCCCGCCTTGAGCATGTAGCCGAAGCCGCGCTTGGTCTGGATGAGCGACTCGGACGCGTGCGGGTCGATCTTCCGGCGGAGGTACGAGATGTAGCTCTCCACGATGCCGGCGTCGCCGTTGAAGTCGTACTCCCAGACGTGGTCGAGGATCTGCGCCTTGCTGAGCACCCGGTTCGGGTTGAGCATCAGGTAGCGCAGCAGCTTGAACTCGGTGGGGCTGAGCTCGATCTGCGTGTCCCCGACGAACACGTCGTGCGTGTCCTGGTCCATGGTGAGTTCGCCCGCGCGGATGATGGACTCCTCGTCGGCCTGCATGGTGCGGCGCAGGATCGCCTGGATGCGGGCGACGATCTCGTCCAGCGAGAAGGGCTTGGTGACGTAGTCGTCGCCGCCGGCGTTCAGGCCGGTGATCTTGTCCTCGGTGTCGTCCTTCGCGGTGAGGAAGAGGATCGGCGCCGTGTAGCCGGCCTCGCGGAGCCGCTTGGTGACGCTGAAGCCGTTCATGTCCGGCAGCATCACGTCGAGCAGGATGAGGTCGGGCTCCTCCTCGAGCACGGCGGAGATGGTCTGTGCGCCGTTCGAGACGGCGCGCACCTGGAAGCCCGCGAACTTGAGGCTCGTGATGAGCAGGTCGCGGATGTTGGGCTCGTCGTCGACGACGAGAATGCGCGGTGCGGTCATACGCCCATTATGGTGACCGTTTCCATGGGATGGCTGGATGCTTTGCTTTCGCGCGTCGACGGTGTATCCGGCGATCCCCCCGCCCCACCCCCAGATCAGGTGTTTCGGCGAGATCAGGCTGAATCGCCCTCCGAACGACCTGATCCGCCCGAATCACCTGATTCGGATGCGGGTGGATGCCGCGCGGGTGGATGCGGGCGGGTGGATGCCTGGGGCGGATGCGGGCGGTGGATGCGGGGTGGCAGCGCGCCGCGGGGTGCCGGACGCGTGCGGCGCGTCAGATCGCGGGGGCGAGGAGGTCGTCCGCGTCGAGGATCGTGTAGCTGTAGCCCTGCTCGGCGAGGAACCGCTGCCGGTTCTGCGCGAAGTCCTGATCGACCGTGTCGCGGGCGATGAGCGTGTAGAAGCTCGCCGTGTGGCCGTTCGTCTTCGGGCGCAGCAGACGTCCCAGCCGCTGGGCCTCCTCCTGCCGGGAGCCGAACGACCCCGACACCTGGATGGCGACCGACGCCTCGGGAAGGTCGACCGAGAAGTTCGCGACCTTCGACACCACCAGCAGCGGCACGGTGCCGTCGCGGAACGCCTGGTAGAGCTGCTCCCGCTCGTCGACGGGCGTGGCGCCGGTGATCTTCGGGGCGCCCAGTGCGTCCGCGAGCGTGTCGATCTGATCGAGGTACTGGCCGATCACGAGGATCTGCTCGTCGCTGTGCCGCGCGGCGAGGGCGCGCACGACGTCGATCTTCGCCGGCGCGGTGGCCGCGAGCCGGTACCGCTCCTCGTCGGCTGCGGCGGCGTACTCGAGCCGCTCGTCGGCGGGCAGGTCGACGCGCACCTCGTAGCAGGCGGCGGGCGAGATGAAGCCCTGCGCCTCGATCTCCTTCCACGGCGCGTCGAAGCGCTTCGGCCCGATGAGGCTGAACACGTCGCCCTCGCGGCCGTCCTCGCGCACGAGCGTCGCGGTCAGGCCCAGCCGGCGGCGCGCCTGCAGGTCGGCGGTCAGCTTGAACACGGGCGCCGGAAGCAGGTGCACCTCGTCGTAGACCACCAGGCCCCAGTCGAGCGCGTCGAGGAGGGCCAGGTGCGCGTACTGCCCCTTCCGCTTCGCCGTCAGGATCTGGTAGGTCGCGATGGTGACCGGCTTGACCTCCTTCACCTGCCCGGAGTACTCACCGATCTCCTCCGGGGTGAGGGTGGTGCGCTTGAGCAGCTCGTCGCGCCACTGCCGCGCGCTGACCGCGTTCGTCACGAGGATGAGGGTCGTCGTCTTCGTGTCCGCCATGGCCGCGGCGCCGACGAGCGTCTTGCCGGCGCCGCAGGGGAGGACCACGACCCCGGACCCGCCGTCGGTGAAGATGTCGACGGCCTTGCGCTGGTAGGGACGCAGCTGCCAGCCGTCCTCGTGGAGGTCGATCGGATGCGGTGTGCCCGGGGTGTAGCCGGCCACATCCTCCGCGGGCCAGCCGAGCTTCAGCAGCTCCTGCTTGATCTGGCCGCGCGCCCACGCATCGATGACGAACGTGTCCGGCGTGGGATGGGCCAGCAGCAGCGGCTGGATGCGCTTGTTCGCCGCGACCTGGACGAGCACCGCCTCGTCGGTGGAGCGCAGGATCAGCGCCTTCTCGTCGTCGCCGTACGGCCCGCGCTCGATCACGAGCCGGCCGTAGCGCGAGACGGTCTCACGGATGTCCGTGGACACGGATGCGGGCACCGGGAACCGCGACCACCGGTCGAGGGTGCCGAGCATGTCGTCTGCATCGTGTCCAGCGGCGCGCGCGTTCCACAGTCCAAGCCGGGTGATGCGGTACGTGTGGATGTGTTCCGGGGCCCGTTCGAGTTCCGCGAAGACGGCCAGTTCGTGTCGGGCGTTCTCGGCGTCGGGGTGCGCGACCTCGAGGAGGACCGTGCGGTCGCTCTGGACGATCAGGGGGCCATCGGACATAACCGCCGAGTTTACCGCCCGTGACCGGGGTGGCGGCCCGTCGCGCTCAGATCGGTCGGGCGCTCTCGATGCTGGAGAGGGGGAGCGTCCGCTCCACGTCGGCGTGTCGGTCCCGCCCGCGCAGCCTGCCGCCGCCGAGCCCGGTCGCCTCGAGCTGGAACGTGCGGGTCGACCCGTCCGGCAGCCGGACCGCGATCTCCACGGAGGCGCGGGACTTCACCGCCTGCTCGAGTTCCCGTTCGAGCCACGCTCCCTCCGCATCCGGGCCCTGGTGCGCGCGCAGCCCGCCGATGAGGTCGGCGAACCGGTCGGCCTCGGGCGGCGGCGGTGCGAGATCGGGGAGCCCACGGCGCTGCAGGGTGCGGCCGTCCCCGTCGCCGTCGACGGCCACCACCGGGTAGCGGGCGTCGGAGAGGCTCCAGTAGACGGCGTCGCGGGAGGCCCGCGAGACGAGCCGCCCCTCATGGGGGATGAGGCCGACCGGGCGCAGTGCCTGGTCGACCGCGACGGTCGCGAGCAGGTCGGGGTCGTCGCTCGTGACCACCGTGTGCCCGGTGGCCTCGTCGACGCCGATGCGCAACTGCCCGTGGCGGGCGGCCGCGCGGTCGATGAGGTAGGCGAGCGGCTGGGGGACGCCGGTGAGGGACACGCCCTCCAGGAACGCCCGCAGTGACGCGTCGGACTCGCCGGCGGCGACCGCCGCGGCGAGCGACTCCGCGCTGAACCGGTAGGTGGACGCCTGTGCCCTGCTCTCGCGCACTGCCATCGTGCGCAGCCGCTGCTCGATCGAGGGGAGGAGCGGCCCGGGCGCGATCGCCGTGAGATCCGCCTGCAGGTAGAGCTTGTCGATCTCGGTCGGCAGCAGGTCGCCGAGCGCGGCCGTGTCCGGGATCCCGCGCTCGCGCAGGCTGCGGCTCCACGTCGGCTCGGTGCCGCCGTCGGCCAGCACTCCCAGCCGCTGGGCACGGCGGAGGAGCCTCGTCGTCTCGGCGGGCCAGCCCGCATCCAGTGGGTACGCGGATCGCCACGAGGCGGGCGGGGTGTAGCCGCCATCGGGGGTGCGCAGGCCCTGGCGGAGCGACCGGACGAACGCGACGGCGAGTTCCGTCCAGCGTTCGGAGGTCGGCATGCCGATCCATCGCTGTGCGGCGGTGGTCGGCTGCCAGGACCGGTCGGACGCGCGCAGCAGCCCGGCGTCCGCGGCTGCGGCGATGAGGTCCTCGAGCTCCTCCGCATCGACGACCGCACCGCTTTCGATGAGGCGGCGGCGGTCCGCGACGCCGACGGGTCCCGCGCCGGTGCGGCCGAGCGGGCTGGCGAACGCCCACAGCAGCAGATCCGTCA
>JAEZSU010000010.1 GCA_023421635.1 Actinomycetes bacterium
TCGGGCGACCCGGCTGTTCTTCTGCTGCCGGCTCGCACGAATCGTGCCGGTTCGCGTTGAGAGGGGCGTCAGCGGGTCGCGGCGATGCGCGTGGAGAGCTGGTGCGCATGCGCGAGCAGGATGCGGCCGAGCTCGGCGATCCGCTCCGGGGTGTACCGGAACTGCACGCCGGTGAGGCTCAGCGCCCACTGCGGGTCGCCGTCGCGGGTGAACACCGCCGCCCCGAGCCCGTAGCTGCCCTCGACGATGAGTCCGGGGTTCACGGCGAACCCGCGCGCCGCGGTCTCGGCGAGCCGTGCCCGCAGCCGCGCCTCGCCGTGCGCTGGGCCCCACGTCTCGGCGAGTTCCGGATGCCGCTCGAAGTAGGCGTCCACATCGTGGGGCGGCAGGAACGCGAGGATGGCGAGCCCGGCCGAGGCGACCCCGAGCGGGAACCGCACGCCCTCCGACAGCACGAAGGACCGGATCGGGAAGCTCCCCTCCTCGCGCAGCAGGCACACCGTCTCATCGCCCCGGCGCACCGAGAGGAACGCGCTCTCCTCGGTGCGCACCGCGAGCGAGCGCACGATGTCGCGGGCGGTCGCGGTCACGTCGTACCGCGCTGCGGCCACCGTCCCCATGAGGTACAGCTCCGGCCCGACGACCCAGTTGCCGCTCTGCGCGTCCTGGTCGACGAGCCCCTCCTGGCGCAGCGCACTCAGGATGCGGTGGGCCGTGGGCCGCGAGAGGTCCGCCGCGCGCGACAGCTCGCCGGTCGGCGCGCCGCCGGTCCCGGCTCCGGTGACAAGGCGCAGCAGGCGCGCGGCACGGCCCACGGCCTGTGCGCCGGTGATGCGAGGCGAGGTGTCCATCATGTGGACGTTACGCCCGCGGGGTTCCACATCGCAAACACGCGTGCGCTGCCCTCGGGGATGCTGCGCGACAGTGGGAGCGGGCCGTCACGACGGCTCCGCAGATGCGCACCGAACGAAGGAGCTCGCGTGATCGACAAGCAGGTGGCCACCGCGGCGGACGCGGTGGCCGACATCCCGGACGGCGCCACCCTCGCCGTCGGCGGCTTCGGCCTCTCCGGCAACCCCATGATCCTCATCGAGGCGCTGCTGGCCCAGGGTGCCACCGACCTCAGCATCGTCTCGAACAACTGCGGCGTCGACGACTGGGGCCTCGGCATCCTGCTGAACGCCCACCGCATCCGCAAGATGACGTCGTCGTACGTGGGTGAGAACAAGGAGTTCGAGCGGCAGTTCCTCAGCGGCGAGCTCGAGCTGGAGCTCACCCCGCAGGGCACGCTCGCCGAGAAGCTGCGCGCCGGCGGCTCCGGCATCGCCGCGTTCTTCACGCAGACCGGCGTCGGCACGCAGGTCGCCGAGGGCGGGCTGCCCCGCCGCTATGCCGCCGACGGCTCGATCGCCGTCGCCTCGCCCGTCAAGGACGTCCGCACCTTCGCGGTCGACGGCACCGAGCGCGAGTACGTGCTCGAAGAGGCCATCGTCACCGACTACGCGCTCGTGCACGCCGCCGTCGGCGACCGCCACGGCAACCTCGTGTTCAACAAGGCCGCCCGCAACTTCAACCCGCTCGCCGCCATGGCCGGCCGGGTGTGCATCGCCCAGGTGGAGCGCCTGGTCGAGCCGGGCGAGCTGGACCCGGATGCGGTGCACCTGCCCGGCGTCTTCGTCCACCGTGTCGTCGAGGTCGGCACCGACATCGAGAAGCGCATCGAGAAGCGGACCGTCCGCGCCGAGGGAGGGAAGTGACCATGGGTCTCACCAGGGAGCAGATGGCCGCCCGCGCGGCGAAGGAACTGCGCGACGGGTCGTACGTGAACCTCGGGATCGGACTGCCGACGCTCGTGCCGAACTACGTGCCGGACGACGTCACCGTGGTGCTGCAGTCGGAGAACGGCATCCTCGGTGTCGGTCCGTACCCGACCGAGGATGCGGTCGACCCGGAGATGATCAACGCCGGCAAGGAGACCGTCACGGTGCTGCCGGGTGCGTCGATCTTCGACTCCGCGACGAGCTTCGGCATGATCCGCGCCGGCAAGATCGACGCCGCCATCCTCGGGGCCATGCAGGTCTCGGCCGGCGGGGACCTCGCGAACTGGATGATCCCCGGAAAGATGGTCAAGGGCCCCGGCGGCGCCATGGATCTTGTGCACGGCGCGGGACGCGTGATCGTCCTCATGGAGCACACAGCCAAGGACGGCTCCCCGAAGATCGTGCACGAGTGCTCGTTGCCGCTCACCGGTCGCGGCGTCGTCGACCGCATCATCACCGACCTCGCCGTGATCGACGTGACCGACGAGGGGCTCGTGCTCGTCGAGGTCGCCCCCGGCGTCACGGTCGACGAGGTGGTCGCCGCCACCGAGCCGGACCTGACCATCCGCATCGAATCTAAGGTGGAAGCATGAACACCGACGACGTCGTCATCGTTGCCGCGGCACGCACGCCGCAGGGTCGGCTGAAGGGCCAGCTGGCCTCGTTCACCGCACCCCAGCTCGGCTCGTTCGCGATCGCCGGCGCCCTCGAGCGCGGCGGCATCCCCGCATCCGCCGTCGATGCGGTGCTGGTGGGCCAGGTGCTGCCGGCCGGCAGCCGCCAGAACCCCGCCCGGCAGGCCGCGATCGGCGCCGGTCTCGGCTGGGACGTGCACGCCAGCGGCGTGAACAAGGTGTGCCTGTCGGGGCTCACCGCGGTGATCGACGCTGCGCGGATGATCCGCGCCGGCGACGCGACGGTCGTCGTGGCGGCGGGTATGGAGTCGATGACCCGCGCCCCGCACCTGCTCATGGGCTCGCGCGACGGCTGGTCGTACGGCTCCGTCGAGGTGCTCGACCACATGGCCTATGACGGGCTCACCGATGCCTTCGACCGGGAGAGCATGGGCACCTCGACCGAGCGGCACAACGAGCGGTACGAGGTGACCCGCGAGGACCAGGATGCGGTCGCCGCACGGTCGCACCAGCGCGCCGCCGCGGCGTACGAGGCGGGCGTCTTCGATGCGGAGCTCGTGCCGGTGGAGGTGCCGCAGCGCAAGGGCGACCCGATCCGGGTGACCCGGGACGAGGGGATCCGCCCGGAGACCACCGCGGAGAGCCTCGCGGGGCTGCGTCCCGCGTTCGCGAAGGACGGCACCATCACCGCCGGGAACTCCTCGCAGATCTCGGACGGCGCCTCGGCCGTGGTGCTCACCAGCCGTTCGCACGCGGACGCCCAGGGCTGGCCGGTGCTCGCGGTCCTCGGTGCGGCCGGGCAGGTCGCAGGCCCCGACAACACGCTGCACGCGCAGCCGGCGCGGGCCATCGCCGCCGCCTGCGAGAAGCAGGGCATCACCCCCGCCGACCTCGACCTGGTCGAGATCAACGAGGCGTTCGGCGCGGTCGTCGCCCGCTCCCAGCGGGAGCTGGGCCTGGACGACGAGGTCGTGAACCCGCACGGCGGCGGCATCGCGATCGGCCACCCGATCGGTGCGAGCGGCAACCGGCTCGTCGTGCACGCCGTGCACGAGCTGGT
>JAEZSU010000022.1 GCA_023421635.1 Actinomycetes bacterium
GCTCGGCATCGGCATGTACGGGCTGTCCCCGTTCGAGGACCGCACCTCGGCCGACCTGGGGCTCCGGCCCGCGATGACCCTGCGCGCCTCGGTCGCGGCCGTGCGCCGGGTGCCCGCAGGGCAGGGCGTGTCGTACGGCTACGTGCACCGCACCGACCGCGAGACGACGCTCGCCCTCGTCCCGCTCGGCTATGCCGACGGCGTGCCGCGGCAGGCCTCGGCCGTGGGCCCGGTGCAGATCGGCGGCGCGCGGTACCGCGTGGCGGGGCGCATCGCCATGGACCAGTTCGTGGTCGACGTCGGCGACGCCCCGGTCGCCGTCGGCGACGAGGTCATGCTCTTCGGCGACCCGACCCTCGGTGCCCCCTCGGCGACGGACTGGGCGGATGCCGCCGGCACGATCAACTACGAGATCGTCACCCGCATCGGCCCCCGGGTGCCGCGGCGGCAGACGAACGGCTGAGGGGCATGAAGCGGCTCGCCCCGGCGTTACAGCGGACATGGGACAGGACAGCACGATGACCGGACTCGACGACCTGCTCGGGCAGCGCGAGATCGACTCGCCCGAGGCGATGGAGCAGCTCGGCCGCGAGATGGGGGAGCGGCTGCACGCGGGCGACGTGGTGGTGCTCACCGGGCCGCTCGGGGCCGGGAAGACCACCCTCACCCGCGGGATCGCCGCCGGGCTGGGCGTGCGCGGTCCCATCCAGAGCCCGACGTTCGTCATCGCCCGCACCCACCCCTCGCTCGTCGACGGACCG
Source organism: Actinomycetes bacterium (assembly GCA_023421635.1). Classification (GTDB taxonomy): domain Bacteria; phylum Actinomycetota; class Actinomycetes; order Actinomycetales; family Microbacteriaceae; genus Microbacterium. Next base: position 762 of record JAEZSU010000022.1, read on the forward strand.
CCGCTCGTCCACGTCGACGCGTACCGGCTGGGGTCCGCGGTCGAACTCGACGACCTCGACATCGACCTCGCGCACTCGGTCGTGATCGTGGAGTGGGGCGCTCCGTTCGCCGCCGCGGTCGCCGACACGTGGTGGGAGGTCGAGCTCGACCGGGAGTGGCACGGGCGCGGGGTCGACACCGCGTGCGGCACGTACTCGCGCGCGACCCTGGACCTGGATGCGGACACCCCGCGCCTCGTGACGATCTCGCGTCGGCCGTAGCCGCCGCATCCGCCAGCCCCGCCACGGGCCGCGAGACTGCACCGCCGCCACGAGACTGCCGACGATGGATGCTGGCTCGTGGCGCAGGAGCGGTCTCACGGTTCACGCGGCCGGGAGGCATACCCTGGAGGGGTGTTCCTCGGCATCGACACCTCCCTCGGCACGGCCGTCGCCGTCATCGACCCGGACGGCGTGCTGCGCGCCGAGCGGGTGAGCACCAACGCACTCGGGCACGCCGAGGTGATCGGCACGCTCCTCGCGCAGGCGCTCGACGACGCGGCCGTCACCGCCGCACTCGGCACCGCAGCGACCGGCACGGTCCCCGCGCTCGCCGAGGACACCGTCACGCACGTCGCCGCCGGGATGGGCCCCGGCCCCTTCACCGGGCTGCGCATCGGCATCGCCGCCGCGCGTGCGTTCGCGCTCGCCCGTGGCGTCGAGGTCGTCCCGGTGGTGAGCCATGACGCCGTTGCGCTCGGCATCCTGCTGCAGGCGCAGCTGACCGATGCCGACCCCGGCCGGTTCGCCGTCGTCACGGATGCGCGACGCCGCGAGTTCGCGTACACGGTCTACGACGGGCTCGACGACGACGGGCTGCCCGTGCGGGTGGCGGAGTCCGCCCTCGTGCCGCGCGACGAGGCGGACGCGCGCCTCGCCGAGCTGGACGCCGTGCGCGTGGACGCGACGGCCGTGCCCGCCCCGATGCTCGCGCTCGCCGCCGCCCGTGCGGTCGCCGCGGGCCGCACGATCGGCCCGGCCGAGCCGCTGTACCTGCGCTCGCCGGATGTGACGGTGAACCACACGCCGAAGCGGGTGGGCACATGATCCGCGCCGCGACCCTCGACGACCTGCCCGCGATCATGGCGCTGGAGCGCGCCTCGTTCCCGACCGATGCATGGAGCGAGTCGATGATGCGCGAGGAGCTCGCGTCGCCGCACGGCCACTACGTCGTGCTCGAACTCGCCGGCCGCGTGGCGGGCTACGCGGGCCTTCGCGCCCCGGCCCGTGCTGTGGACGCCGACGTGCAGACGATCGCCGTCGCCGAGGCGGCCCGCGGGCGGGGGAGCGGGCGGGAGCTGCTGCGCACGCTCCTTGCGACCGCCCGCGACCGGGGCGTGCGCACCGTCTTCCTCGAGGTGCGGGCCGACAATCCGGTCGCCCAGCGGCTGTACGCCTCCGAGGGCTTCGTCGAGGGCGGGCGCCGCCCCGCGTACTACCAGCCCGACGGCGTCGACGCGATCGTGATGACGCTCGACGTGCCGGCCTGGGCCGCAGGGCAGGACGCGACGACGACACCGGATGCGGACGCCGCGACGACCGCAGGAAAGGGATGGTGCTGATGGGCGCCGCAGAGCCGCTGGTGCTCGGCATCGAGACGAGCTGCGACGAGACCGGGATCGGGATCGTCCGGGGCCGGACGCTGCTGTCGAACACGATCGCAAGCTCCATGGACGAGCACGCCCGCTACGGCGGGGTCGTGCCCGAGGTCGCCGCACGCGCCCACCTCGAGGCACTGCAGCCCGCGATCGACGCCGCGCTCGCCGAGGCAGGCGTCGCGCTGACCGACCTCGATGCGGTCGCGGTGACGAGCGGCCCCGGCCTCGCCGGCGCGCTCATGGTCGGGGTGGGCGCGGCGAAGGCGCTCGCCGTCGGCCTGGACACGCCGCTCTACGCGGTCAACCACCTCGTGGGGCATATCGCGGCCGACGTGCTCGACGCCGACGCCGGTCCGCTGGAGTACCCGACGGTCGCGCTGCTCGTGAGCGGCGGGCACACCTCGCTCCTTCTCGTCCGCGACCTCACCACCGACGTCGAGCTCCTCGGCGAGAGGGTCGACGACGCCGCGGGCGAGGCGTTCGACAAGGTCGCGCGGCTCCTCGGCCTGCCCTACCCCGGCGGACCCGAGATCGACCGCGCCGCAGCATCCGGCGACCCCGCCGCCATCCGGTTCCCGCGGGGCCTCTCCCGTGCGTCAGACATGGCCGCGC
>JAEZSU010000033.1 GCA_023421635.1 Actinomycetes bacterium
GTCGTGGAGCGTGAGGTGCGCGGGCTCGCCGGCCGCGATCGGCCGTCCGTGGCCGCGGAGGCGCCCGATGCGGGCGGGGGTGCGGCTCAGCACGCGCGCGACGTCCGCCCAGTCCAGCAGGCCGGTGTCGACCATCGACTGCTGTACGACCCGCAGCGCGCTCTCGAGTCCGACCATGCCGTTCGCGGCGGCGGACCACTCGCAGGCCTTCGCCTCGGCGGGATGCGGGGCGTGGTCGGTCGCGACGATGTCGATCGTGCCGTCGGCGAGGCCCTCCCGGACCGCGAGGACATCCTCCTCGCGGCGAAGCGGCGGGTTGACCTTGAACCGGGCGTCGTAGCCGCGGGCCAGGTCCTCGGTGAGCAGCAGGTGGTGCGGGGTGACCTCGGCGGTCACCGCGATGCCGCGCTTCTTCGCCCAGCGGATGATGTCGACGGAACCCGCGGTCGACAGGTGGCACACATGCAGCCGCGAGCCGACGTGCTCGGCGAGGAGCACGTCACGGGCGATGATCGACTCCTCGGCGACGGCCGGCCAGCCGGTGAGGCCGAGCTCCGCCGAAACGGTGCCCTCGTTCATCTGGGCGCCCTCGGTGAGCCGGGGGTCCTGGGCGTGCTGGGCGATGACCCCGTCGAACGCCTTCACGTACTCGAGGGCGCGGCGCATGATCAGCGGGTCCCAGACGCAGAAGCCGTCGTCGCTGAACACCCGCACCTCGGCGCGCGAGTGCGCCATCGCGCCGAGCTCGGCGAGCCGCTCGCCCTTCTGCCCGACGGTCACGGCGCCGATCGGCTGGACCGTGACGTACCCGGCGGCCTCGCCCAGGGCGAGCTCCTGCTCGACGACACCCGCGGTGTCGGCGACCGGCGAGGTGTTGGGCATCGCGAACAGCGCCGTGAACCCGCCGGCGGCACCGGCCCGCGAGCCGGACAGCACCGTCTCGCTGGCCTCGTATCCAGGCTCCCGCAGGTGGGTGTGCAGGTCGACGAGGCCCGGGAGGGCGATGAGCCCGTCGGCGTCGACGACCGTGGCGCCCGTTGCGCTCAGTCCGGTGCCGAGCTCGGCGATGACGCCGTCCCGCACCAGGATGTCCGTGGCATCCGCACCTTCGACCCGTGCGCCGCGGACGAGGAAGACCTCGCTCATCGTGCGTCCTCCTTCTCGTCGCCGCGTCCGCCGGCCAGCAGCAGGTACAAGACCGCCATCCGGACCGAGACGCCGTTTGTCACCTGCTCCAGCACCGTCGACCGGGGCGAGTCCGCCGCATCGGCCGAGATCTCCAGTCCCCTGTTCATGGGGCCGGGGTGCATGACAATGCTATCTGCAGGCAGCGCCTTCGCTCGCGTCGCGTCGAGTCCCCACGCGCGGGCGTACTCGCGCTCCGTCGGGAAGTACGCGGCGTTCATGCGCTCGAGCTGGATCCGCAGCATCATCAGCGCGTCGGGTGCGGCGGCGATCGCCGCATCCAGGTCGTACTCGACCGTCGCCGGCCAGGCGGAGACGTCCTGCGGGATGAGCGTGGGCGGACCGACGAGCGTGACGCGCGCGCCGAGCGTGTGCAGCAGCCAGACGTTCGATCGCGCGACCCGCGAGTGCAGGATGTCGCCGACGATCGCGACACGGAGCCCTGCGAGGTCGCGGCCGCGGCTGTCGGCGCCGAAGAAGCGCTTGCGGATCGTGAACGCGTCCAGCAGCGCCTGGGTGGGGTGTGCGTGCGTCCCGTCGCCCGCGTTCACGACGCCCGCACTGATCCAGCCGCTCGTGGCGAGCGTCCGCGGCGCGCCGGAGGCCTGGTGGCGGATGACGACCGCATCCGCCCCCATCGCCTGCAGGGTCTGGGCGGTGTCCTGGAGCGACTCCCCCTTGGAGACCGACGAGCCTTTGGCGGAGAAGTTGATGACATCGGCGGACAACCGCTTGGCCGCGGCCTCGAACGAGATGCGGGTACGGGTGGAGTCCTCGAAGAAGAGGTTCACCACGGTCTTGCCGCGCAGCGTCGGAAGCTTCTTCACCTCGCGCTGCTGCGTGTCGGACATGTCCTCGGCCACGTCGAGGATGTGGACGGCCTCGTCGCGGGTGAGGTCCTTGGTGTCGAGCAGGTGCCGCATCCTCACGCCCCCTCGATCGTGACGAACTCTTCGCCGTCGACCTCGGCGAGGCGGACGTTGACGCGCTCGTCGCGGGCGCTGGGGAGGTTCTTGCCGACGAAGTCGGGGCGGATCGGCAGCTCGCGGTGGCCGCGGTCGACGAGGGTCGCGAGCCGGACCGCTGCGGGGCGGCCGATGTCGCCGAGCGCGTCGAGCGCGGCGCGGATGCTGCGGCCACTGAAGAGCACGTCGTCGACGAGCACGACGGTCTTGCCGTCGATCCCGCCGGCGGGGATCTCGGTCGGGTGCGGGGTGCGGGTCGGATGCTGCGCCAGGTCGTCGCGGTACATCGTGACGTCCAGCGCGCCCACCGGCACGGTGTCGCCACCGAAGTCGGCGAGGAGGGCGGCGATCCGGTGCGCGAGCGTGACGCCGCGGGTCGGGATCCCGAGGATCACCAGATCGTGGGGGCCCTTGTTCGACTCGAGGATCTCGTGAGCGATCCGAGTCAAGGCGCGGGCGATGTCGGCCTCATGCAGCACGGTGCGCGTGCTCATCCGCCGCTCCCTTCTCCGCCTCTCCGGACGGTGTTAAAGGTTGCTGGGTGTTCCCCCGATCCTACCCCGCCGCCCGCGTCTCCCCTGCACGCGCCGCGCCCGAGCGCTGACCGCGAGTTGGGGCCTGCGCGCCGAGATCAGGGGTAGTACCCACCGGTTCGGCGCCCAGAGCCCAGCTCGGCGTCAGCGCGGCCGGTGTACGGATGCTTGACACCTAGCGTTACTAGGCCTAGTGTCCCTAGGTATGAACAGCGAAGCGCTGAAAGGGCACCTCGACCTGCTGGTCCTCGCGATCGTGGCGCAGGGTCCGGTGCACGGCTACGGAGTGATCGAACAGCTCCGCGACCGCAGCGACGGCTCGTTCGACCTCGCGGAGGGCACGGTCTACCCCGTGCTGCACCGGTTGGAGCGCGCAGGGCTGCTCATGCACGAGTGGTCGCAGGCATCCGGCCGCCGCAGGAAGCTGTACCGGCTGACCGAGGCGGGGACCGCCCGCCTGACCGCGCAGCGCGCCGACTGGCGCGAGTTCGTGACGGCCGTCGAATCCATCCTGAGGAGATCGCCATGGCCGCAGACGGCCTGATCGAGCAGTACCTCGCCGCCTTCGCGGAACGCGTCGGCGGACGCCGCGACCGACGCGACCTCGTCGACGAGGTCGCCGACCACCTCTACTCCGCGAGTGAACGACTCGAGGCGCTGGGGGTCGACCCGACGGACGCCCAGCAGCGCGCACTCGCCCGCTTCGGGGAACCGCGACTCGTGGCGGGGCTGATCTCCTCCGTCCCCACGAAAGGAAACCTCATGTCCCTCTTCCTGTCGCGCCGACTCGGCGCCATCGCCGCGGTCACGGCCGCACTGTGGATCGCGGCCACCGTCACCGGCATCCTCGGCAACTCCGAGCTCGCCGGCGGCTGGACCCAGGAGCGCTACCTCGTCTCGTCGCTCGTCATCGCCGTCGCCTGCCTCAGCACGACCGCGGTGCTCGTGGGCGTGAACATCCGTGCGACCGGGCGCGTCGACGCGGCCACCCGTTGGATCACGGCGATCGGTGCCGTCGCCGCCGTGGCTGCGGCCCTCCTGTCGTGGGTGATGGCGCTGTGGATGCTGCCGCTCACCGTCGCGGTCGTGTGGACGCTGCTGCGGGTGCGCCGGAACCACGCCGGCTCCCCCGTCTTCACCATGACGATGCTCATCGCCATGCCGGTCGTGGCGCTCGGCTCGACGGTGGTCGCCGTCGTCGCCTTCACGACCGACGTGTTCCTGGACCCGCTGGGCTGGACGACGTTCCTCGGGCTCATGGCGGTGCTGTTCGCGGGGTTCACCGACCTCGCCGTGCGCCTCTCGCACCGCGGCACGATGCGTCGCGCGGTCGCCGGCTGACCGCATCCCCGCCGGCCCGCCGGGCCGCGAGACTGCATCCGCGCCACGAAACCGCTGACGCCGGACGCAGTCTCGTGGCGGCCGTGCAGTCTCGCCGCCCGGGTACGGCGACGGGGCAGGGGATCAGGATGCGGCTGCGGCTGCGGCGGACGGGGTCTCGATGATCCGCGACGAGCGGATGGGGTGGCCCTGGGTCGTCAGGCAGCGACCGGTCTCGAGGTCCCACTTCCAGTCGTGGAGCGAGCAGGTGAGGACTCCGTCCTCGATCTTGCCGGTCTTGGTGAGGTCCGCACGCAGGTGCGGGCAGCGGCGCTGCACGACCCAGTCGCCCAGCTCGGCGTCCTCGGTCTGGTCGGACTGCTCGGCGTACCAGTTCTCCACGTACTCGATGCGGTCGCGCGAGAGGCACTTCAGGAACGTGGTGAGGAACTCGTTGAACTTGCCGCTGCGGCCCACCTCGAACTGCATCGACAGGAAGATCGAGTTCGACCAGTCGATCTCGTGGTCGACGATGTTCGTCGAGACGAGGTCCGCGGGGATCGTGTACCAGTACACGCACTCCTCCCCCGCGTACTCGCGCACCTTCGCCTTCGGGAAGTCCACGACCATGTCGAGCTCACCGATGCGGAACCGGACGTTGCCGCCGACGCCGTTGCGGATCGTGCGGGCGCGGCGCAGCAGCGGCTCCCACCACTCCTTGATGGCCGCGAGCATCTCGGCGGGCGGGATCACCTCGGCCCTGGTGGCGATCTCGTCCTGCACCTCCTGCTGCCGGGTGGCGCGCTGCTCGTCGAGGTACGTCCACTTGTCGGCGAAGATGCGCTCGATCTCGGCGTCCGTGTAGAGCGTCTGGGTGATCTCGATCGCGCCGTGGTGCAGGTCGACCTGCGTGCCGGGCACGAACAGGTAGCCCTTCTGGTCGGGCGAGTGCTCCTTCATGTGGGCGAGGAACTGCGCCTGGTCGGTGAAGATCGAGTCGTCCTCCAGGCCGTACCCGTTGAACCGGAAGAGATCGTCGCGCAGGAACATCGGCGGGCCGGCCATCGGGAACACGTGCTCGGCGCCGACCTTGTCGATGTAGTACATCGCGCGCTTGTTCTGCGCGTCGCGCTTGAGCTTGGCGAAGTTCTGCTTCGCGTCCTGCGGCAGGTCGTAGACCATGGGCCACCAGATCGCGCCGGACACCTGCGTGAAGTAGGCGTCGGGCTTGGAGAACGACAGCAGCTTCTCGAGGTCGAGCGGATGCGAGTCGTTCTGGTTCAGGACGGATGCGGTGCCGTCGTCGACCGAGAGCGACGAGTCGCCGATGGGGCCGTCGCTCGGCGCACGGAGCGGCGTGACCATGATCTTCACGCCGTCGTACTCCAGCGGCACGCCCGCCTGGGTGTAGACGATGTTCTCGTAGCCGAGGCCGCGCAGATCGGTCTCGAGGTCGTCGGTGGGATAGTCCGGCAGGAGCACGCGGATGTCCTTGCGCACGTAGCGCTCGAGCAGCCGCGGGTCGAAGTGGTCCCGGTGGCGGTGGGAGATGTAGAGGAAGTCCGCGGCGCCGAAGCGCTCCCAGTCCAGGCCCCGGTTGTCGGGGAACGGGAACCAGGATCCGAAGAACGACGGTCCGATGACCGGGTCGCAGAGGATGCTGCCGCCCGCCGTCTCGATGAACATGCCGGCGTGACCCAGGCCCGTGATCCGCATGCGAGTCCTTCCGTTTCGCTCAGCGTCCGAGTCTACGCGCGGGCGCCTGTGGCCATCGTGCGAGGCGCCGTGTCAAACCTCACGGTTCGAAGAGCCCGCGGATGTCGTCTGCGGTGAGGTCCTGCGCGAACACCGCGTCGTCGTCGACGACCGCGCGGAACAGGCGGGCCTTCCGCCGCTGCAACGCCACCACCTTCTCCTCGATCGTGTCGGCGGCGATCATGCGGTAGACCATGACGGATGCGGTCTGCCCGATGCGGTGCGCACGGTCGACCGCCTGCGCCTCCGCCGCCGGGTTCCACCACGGGTCGAGCACGAACACGTAGTCCGCCTCCGTGAGGGTGAGCCCGAACCCGCCGGCCTTGAGGCTGATGAGGAACGCGGGCGCCGTGCCGGTGCGGAACCGCTCGACGACCTCGCCGCGGCGGGTGGTGGCGCCGTCGAGGTACTCGTGGCCGATGCCGGCGGCATCCAGCCGTGCCGCGGCGAGCCGCAGGAAGGAGGTGAACTGGCTGAACACCAGTGCGCGGTGCCCCTCCGCCGCCAGCTCCACCAGCCGGTCCAGCAGCGTGTCCAGCTTGCTGGCGGGCACCGCCGCGTGCACCGGGTCGACGAGCGCAGGCGAGAGGCTCATGAGCCGCAGCAGGGTGAGCGAGCGGAACACGATCAGGCGATTGCGGTCGATGTCGTCGAGCAGCCCGAGCACCTTCTGCCGTTCGCGCTGCAGCGCCGTGTCGTACAGGGCGCGGTGCGCCGGATCGAGCGCGACCCGCAGTTCGGCCTCCTGCCGCGGCGGCAGCTCCGGTGCGACGAGCTCCTTCGTGCGACGCAGCAGGAACGGCCGGATGCGGCGACGGAGCCGTGCCAGCCGCACCGCGCGGAAGGGGCCGGCCTCCGCGGTCTCCGGCACCCTGCCGTGCTCGATCGGCGAGACGTACTCGTCGCGGAACCGGCGCGCCGACGGGAAGAGCCCGGGCGCCGTCAGCGCCAGCAGTGCCCACAGGTCGGTGAGGCTGTTCTCGAGCGGGGTGCCCGTGGCGGCGAACACGCCGTCGGCCTGCAGGTCGGCGACCGCGCGGTGGAGCCTCGTGCGGGGGTTCTTCACGAACTGCGCCTCGTCGAGGATGACCGCACCGAACCGGGTCGTCGCATAGGCGGCGCGGTCGAGCCGCAGCAGGGCATAGGACGTGACGACCAGGTCGACATCGGCGGTGAGCGCTGACGGATCGAGCCGGGTCGCGCCGATGGTCCGCACGCGCAGTCCCGGTGCGAAGCGCGCGGCCTGCTCCGCCCATGCGGGGACCACGGAGGTCGGCGCGACGACCAGCACGGGAGCGCCGCCGGTCTCGCGCACGTGCGCGGCAAGGGCGAGCAGCTGCACGGTCTTGCCGAGCCCCATGTCGTCGGCGAGGATGCCGCCCAGTCCGTGCCGCCGGAGGAACGCGAGCCAGTCGTACCCCGCGCGCTGGTAGGGGCGCAGCCGAGCGGTGAGCCCGGCGGGCAGCGGGGCCTCCGGCACCCGTTCGACGTCGCGGAGCCCCGCCACGAGGCGGCGCCACGCCTGCGCGGGCTCGGCTTCGTCGGCGAGGTCTTCGAACTCGTCCCACAGGTCGACCTGGGTGCGGTGCAGGCGCGGACCGGTCTCCCACTCCGCGAACTCGCCTGCTTCGTCGAGGAGGTCCTTGAGCCGTTCCAGCGCGGGGTGCGCGAGCGAGAAGTACGCGCCGTCCGCGAGCAGGAGCCGGCGTCGGCCGCGGACGAGGGCTTCGATGAGCGCGGCGAAGGGCACCGGTCGACCCTCGATGGAGACGAGGATGCCGAGGTCGAACCAGTCCGGGTCGGCCGTGTCGACGGTGGTGATCCGGATCCGCGGGTCGCCGCGCAGTTCGGTGTAGGTGCGGGCGGGCGCGTTCCCCTCGATGCGGACGCCGTCGATCGATGCCCAGGCGGGGAGGACGCGCACGGCGAACGCCGCGGCGTCGGCATCCGTGAGCGTGCCGGCCGGCGTGAACGGTGACGCCGTCTCGAGCGTCCACACTTCGCCGAGCCGCCGGCGCAGCTCGGCCTCCGCCGCAGCGTCGCGGTCGGGGTGACGGCGGGGCGGATAGGGCCAGCGGGCGTGACCCGGGTAGGACCACTCGATGATGTAGTCCACCGCGTCCTCGCGGAACGTCACGGTGACCACCGCGACGGGGGTCGCCGGCGGCGGCAGGGGCAGATCGGCCGCGGCGGTGACGACCGCGCGCCGTCTGAGGCCCGGCAGTCCCCCGGTGAGGAACTCCTCCCGCTCCTCGGGCGGCACCCGGACGCCCTCGTCGAGGTGCAGCAGCGCCTGCACCGGCGCGGTGAGGGGCGCCGGGGCGAGCACCACCGGCACCGGATCGCGGTCGAGCGCGGCGGCGTAGACACCGGTCAACCCGATGGGGCGCACGACATGGTGGTCGAGGGGCGCACCGTCGATGTGCACGTCGGCGCGGAGTGCGAGGCCGTCACCGTCCCGGGTCAGCAGGATCGTGGCGTCCGCTGCCGCGCCCAGTCGCACCTCCTGGCCCGTCGCCGCCGGGACGAGCGGAATGCCGACTGCCGACGCGGCGGCCAGGTGCGGCCACAGCAGCGCGGATTCGGCGCCGTCGAGGGTCAGCCACTCCCCCGGATCGGTCCACGGCCCGCCGGCGCGAGTGCCGAGCAGGATGCTGCCGAGCTCCCGGAACCAGCGCACGTGCGCGACGAGATAGGGCGCGGTGGGGCGGCGCACCGCATCCCACGAGACGCCCGTCTTCACCCACCCGTCCGAACGGGCGCTCCGCACGAGCGGACGGATGCCGAGCGACAGGTCGTCGCGTCGCCGGGCGAGCCCGCGCGCGTCGACCGGTTCGATCCGGCGCGGCGCCCAGTCGTCGGGGCGGTACGCGCTCCGCTGCCGCAACGCGACACCGAGCGCGAGCGCGGCACCCTCGGCCGACGGCGGTGACGTGAGCAGGGAGCGCCACGACGGCACTCCCGACCCCGTCGGCGACGACGACGGAGCGCTCACCTGCTCAGCGGGTTCGTGCGATCCGCGCGAGGACCCCGTGGACGAACGAGCCGGAGTCGTCCGTGGAGAACTCCTTCGCGAGCTCGACCGCCTCGTCGATGGCCACCGCGTCGGGGACCTCGTCGTTGAAGAGGATCTCCCAGACGCCGATCCGGAGCACGGCACGGTCGACGGCGGGCATCCGCTCGAGCTTCCAGTCGCGGGCGTGCGTGACGATCTGCTCGTCGATCTCGTCGCGGTTGTCGATCACCCCGTCGACGATCTCCCGCGCGTACAGCCAGGAGGCCTGCCGCGCGGGCTCGCTCGCGGCGCGGGACGCCTCGGCCGCCAGCATGACGCCGAGGTCCTCGCCCCGGACGTCCGCCTGGAAGATGATGTCGAGGGCGCGCTTGCGCGCCTTGCTGCGTGCGCTCACGCGTCAGTTGACCCGGCCGAGGTAGTCCCCGGTGCGGGTGTCGACCTTGACCTTGGTGCCGGTCTCGAGGAACAGCGGCACCTGGATCTCGTAACCGGTCTCGACGGTCGCGGCCTTGGTGCCGGCCGAGGAGCGGTCGCCCTGCAGGCCCGGCTCGGTGTACGTGATCTCGAGCACGACGGACGCGGGCAGGTCGACGTACAGCGGGTTGCCGTTGTTCAGGGCGATGGTGACCTGCTGGTTCTCGAGCAGGAAGTTCGCGGCGTCGCCGACGACGGCGGCGGGGACGTTGATCTGGTCGTAGTCCGTGGTGTCCATGAACACGAACGAGTCGCCGTCGTTGTACAGGTAGGTGAAGTCGCGGCGGTCGACGTTCTCGATCTCGATCTTCGTGCCGGCGTTGTAGGTCTTGTCGACGGTCTTGCCCGTCACGACGTTCTTCAGCTTGGTGCGGACGAAAGCGCCGCCCTTGCCGGGCTTCACGTGCTGGAACTCGACCACGCTCCAGAGCTGCCCGTCGATCTTGATGACGACGCCGTTCTTGATGTCTGCGGTGGATGCCATGGCTGTGGAGTTTCCGTTCGTCTGCGAGGGGACCCGTGCGGCCCGACCACCCAGTCTAAACCGCGAGACAGCATCTGCACGCCGAGACCGCTGTCGACGGCTGCAGTCCGGTGGCGCAGATGCAGTCTCGCGGTCCGTGGCGGGTCAGCCGTCTGCCTGGCCGGTGATGACCGCGACCAGCAGGTCGACCGCTCGCGCGTAGCCCGCGACCCCCTCGCCGACGACGTGCACGGCGGCGACGTCGCGGACGTAGGAGTGGTGCCGGAACTCCTCCCGCGCGTACACGTCCGAGATGTGCACCTCCGCGACCGGCAGTGCCACGCCGGAGAGCGCGTCGCGCAGGACGACGGAGGTGTGGGTGAGCCCGCCCGGGTTGATGACGATGCCGGCGCAGTCCTCGCGGGCGGCGTGGATCGCGTCCAGCAGCACGCCCTCGTGGTTGCTCTGCACCGCGCGCACCTCGAACCCGTGCGCGGCGGCGGCCCGGGCTGTCAGCTGCTCGACGTCCTCGAGCGTCTCGTGCCCGTACACGGCGGGCTCGCGGATGCCGAGGAGGTTCAGGTTCGGGCCGTTGACCAGCAGCAGACGACGGGGAGCGTTCACGCCTCCGACGCTACTGCACCGGTCCGGGCGCCGCGGTCAGTCCGCGATCTCCTGGTACGCGGCGAACAGCAGCGACTCGTCGGGCGCCTGCAGCACCGTCGGACGCGCGATGTCGTCCAGCACGATGAACCGCAGCATCCCGCCACGGCTCTTCTTGTCGCGCTGCATGGTCGCCAAGAGCTGCTGCCAGGCCCCGCCCCGGTAGGAGACCGGCAGCCCGAGCGACGTCAGCACCTCGCGGTGGCGCTGTGCTGCCTCGTCGGACAGTCGGCCGGCGAGCCGCGAGAGCTCTGCGGCGTACATCATGCCGACCGACACGGCCGCGCCGTGCCGCCAGCGATAGCGCTCGGCGTGCTCGATCGCGTGTCCGAGGGTGTGCCCGTAGTTGAGGATCTCGCGGAGGCCGCCCTCGCGGAAGTCCTCCCCCACGACCCGTGCCTTCATCTCGATCGCGAGCTCCATGCACCGGCGGAAGGATGCGGAGGCGGGGTCGACGATCGCGGCGGGTTCGGCCTCGATGCGCTCGAGGATCTCGGGCGACCAGATGAACCCTGCCTTGACGACCTCGGCGAACCCGGCGGTGGCCTCGTTGGGGCTCAGCGTGTCGAGGAAGGCGAGGTCGCAGACCACCGCGCGCGGCGCCCAGAACGCCCCGACGAGGTTCTTCCCCTCGGCGGTGTTGATCCCGGTCTTGCCGCCGACGGCCGCATCGACCATCGCGAGCACCGTCGTGGGGACGAGCACGACCTGCACGCCGCGGAGCCACGTGGCCGCGACGAACCCCGCGAGGTCGGTGACCGCGCCGCCGCCGAAGCCGATCACGGCGTCGGTGCGCGTGAAGTCCGCCTGGCCCATGACCTGCCAGCAGAACGCGGCGACCTCGACGCGCTTGCCCTGCTCGGCGTCGGGGATCTCGGCGAGGAGCACGTCGCGCGTGCCGTCCTGCAGCCGCTCCCGCAGCGCTTCCGCCTGGGCGCCGAGCGTCGGCGGGTGCACGACGAGCACCTTGCGCACGGACGGCGCGAGGGACTCGCCGACGCGGTCGAGGATGTCGCGACCGATCGTGACCTCGTAGGGTGCGTCGCCGGGGACGGTGATGACGGTGGGCTCGCTCATGCGGTGCTCTCTTGCTCGGCGCGGGCCTGGACCCACGCGACGATCGCCGCGACCACCTCGGAGAGCGGGCCGCGGGAGGTGTCGAATTCGACGTCGGCGACGGCGTCGTAGAGGGGCCTGCGCTCCTCGAGGATGCGCACCCAGCGGGTCACCGGATCCTCGTCCGCAAGCAGGGGCCGGGAGCCGCCGCCGATCCGGCCGGCGACCACCTCCGGCGAGACGGTGAGCAGCACCACCGGATGCGCTGCAAGGTCGGCACGGGTATCGGGGTCGAGCACGGCGCCGCCGCCAAGCGAGACGACACCCGGCTCCGCCAGCGCGGCGGCGACGGCCTCGCGCTCGAGTTCGCGGAACCGCGGCTCACCCTCAGTGCGGAACAGCTCGGCGATGGGGCCGTGCGCGCGCACGATCGCCGCATCCGTGTCGGCGAACGGCACGCCGAGCGCACGAGCGACCTTGCGTCCGATGCTGGTCTTGCCCGCGCCCATCGGGCCCACGAGCACCAGCGACGGGGCGGATGCGGTCATACCGGCAGGCCGGGGTCGCTCGCAGCGGTGGTGCGGAGCGTCTCCGGGATGGCGTCGAGGTACGACCGGAGGTTCCGGCGGGTCTCGGCGACGTTGTCGCCGCCGAACTTCTCCAGCACGCTCTCGGCGAGGACGATGGCGATCATCGCCTCGGCGACGACGCCGGCGGCGGGGACGGCGCACACATCCGAGCGCTGGTGGTGCGCGGAGGCGGTGTCACCGGTGGCGACGTCGACGGTCCGCAGCGCGTGCGGCACGGTCGCGATCGGCTTCATGCCCGCGCGCACACGGAGGACGGTGCCGGTGGACATGCCGCCCTCCGTGCCGCCGGCGCGGTCGCTGCCGCGGGTCACGCCGTCCGGCGTCACGAACAGTTCGTCGTGCGGGGCGGCGGCGCGCCCGCGGGGGGGGTCGGACCCCGCGCCGCCCGCCACCC